>CANQTB010000036.1 GCA_947626665.1 uncultured Eggerthellaceae bacterium | reverse complement strand
GGCGTGAAGGTTCATAATATGCCGCATGACAAACAAGACCCACGATACGCCTTCATCGCAGCGCGCCGGCACCCTCGACCGGCAAACTGGCCATTCCACCGAACGCGCCAGCGACCCCGCCCAGCAAGCTAGCACCTTCCATCGCATCACCGCCTTTGCCAAGCGGCACATCGTTTTAACCATCGCCATCATCGCGGTCATCGTCACGATGATCTTCGTGCCGCCCGATGGGGAGTACTTTGATTATGTGGAATGGAATACGCTCGGCCAGCTGTTTTGCGTTCTCGCCGTCGCGAATTCCTTACGCTTCTCTGGTGCGTTTGACCATGTGGCGCGTTGGATCGTCACGCGCTTTAAAACACCTCAGCTCATCGTGATGGTGCTTGTCCTTTTCACAGGCATCATCGCCACCGTCGCCACGAACGACCTCACGCTTCTCGTGATGCTGCCCTTCACGGCAACCACGCTTATCCGATCGGGCTGGGAGCGCTTTTGCGCGCCGGCCTTCCTCCTTGAATGCCTCTCGGCAAATCTCTGCGGCATGATCATGCCGTTCGGCAACCCCCATAACCTCTATCTGTACTCTTATTATTCGATCGGCTTCATGGACTTCCTTGCCGTGATGGCTGCGCCCTTTGCCGTTTCAATGGCTTTGATCGTCACATGCACGCTTTTTGCCATGCGAAAGGCGAAAGGCGAATCGAGCCTCATCGGTGCCACGCAAAATGAGCTTCCCTCGCTGGACAAACGCCGGCTTGCCATCGGCCTCGTGCTGCTGTTCCTCACAGCGCTCGCCGTATTTCGCATGATCCCCGTTTACGTGGCGGTTGTTGTGGTCTTTATCATGATGCTGGCGACAGATCTGCGCGTATTGAAAGCCGTCGACTATCCCCTGTTGCTCACATTCATCTGCTTCTTCATCTTCGCGGGAAACATGGCACGCATGCCGTTTCTTCAGGAATGGCTCGGGAGCTTCATGGTCGCCGACGGGCTGCTTACCTCGGTGCTTCTCAGCCAAGTTATCAGCAACGTGCCCACCTCTGTGCTGCTTTCGCATTTCACCAGCGCATGGCCCGCCCTTGTGGTGGGAACGAATATCGGCGGCACGGGATCGCTCGTCGGGTCGCTGGCAAATCTGATCACCTTCCGCACATTCATGAACACAAGAAATCTCTTCCCCGACCATCACGATGATCCGTGGCTCACGGCAGGCGCCTATTTCAGACCCTACCTCATCCTGAACTTCGGATTTCTCATCGTGCTCTTTACGGTAAGCCGCCTCTGCGGGATATAGGCCTGCGAAAAACGCTGCTAAAATGGGCGAATAGGTTTCTCGAGCCTGACATTCCTCCTTACCTTTCTGCCCTGCCTTTCGCTGCCTTGCCCAGCTTTGCCCAACATTGCCCGACATCTCGTTGCCCGACCTTGCCGAGCCCAACATTGCCCGACATTTCGCTGCCCGACCTTGCAAAGCCTTTCGTTTCGCTTCGCTTCGCCCTCTCCCACATTCCCACGTTGAATGTTTTCTGGTTTTCGCTTTTGACGGTTGATCTTTTCGAGCTTCTCCGATTTACTTTTGAAGGTTATTGAAGGGGACAAATATGCTGCTAGCAAACAAGGAAAACGCACTATCATTGAAGCTTTTTATCACTATCGCCTGCTGCGCGGTAACCTTTGGTGTCCTTTTCGGCACCGGCTGCGCGCGGCAATTGCCTGCCCAACCGGCAAACGTTGCCGCTTCTACAGCCTTCGAGAACTCGGCGATCAACGATACGGCAGAAAGCGAAGAGGACCGCGCCAAGCGCGAGGCCAAGGAAGCCGCCGAGCGGGCTAAGCAAGAGGCGGCCGAGAAGGAGGCACAACGTCAACAGCGCATCGCCGACCTTGAGGCCGAACTCAATATCACGAAAGATTTCCGCGACTCCTTCGACCATGGCGAAAAGCCGGCCGACAAGCAAAAATACATCGTCCTCCACGACACCGAAGGTGATGGCGACGCGCAGTCCGTCATCGACTGGTGGGATTCGAACGGCAATCTTGTCGCTTCGCAGTTCATCATCAATAAAGACGGCAGCATCTATCAATGCGTTCCCATGGATCGCATCGCACACCATGCCGGTTATGGCGACACCGGACATAACGATCAGTTCGGCATCACCGAAGACGGTCGCGACGACATGGCGGCAAGCGTGCCGATCGGCGATTGGGCCTCGGATTACGGCATGAACGCATGGTCGATCGGCATCGAGATGGTGCACGTTGGCGGCTCAGGCGATTATCCCGAGGCGCAGCTCGCCTCACTCGACAAGCTCATTGAATACATCGACGCCTACTACGGGTTTGAATCCACCATCATCGACCATAAGGACTGGCGAAGCGGGAATACCGACACCTCGCCCGAATTCGCCCCTTATCTCGAAAATTACAAGGCGACCCGCACGCATAACGGGTAATCTTCGTAAAGACGGATTTAAAAGAGAAAGGTACCCATCACGATGTTTTGCACAAACTGCGGAGCGCCAATCAATGATCCTAACATGAAGTTCTGCACAAACTGCGGAGCACCCATAGAAGGGCCCGACGCAGGATCAGCCGCCCCTGCACAAGATAGCCCTACGCAGGCCGTGCCCCCGCAGGGCATCCCCTCGCAGGCAGCCGCTTATGCTGCCAAAGACTCCTCTACCGCTTCCGCGCCCGGTGCCTCCGACCGAACAGTTGCGATCGATCCCTTCGCTGCCTCCTCGGCAGCACTCACCGCCGCTTATTCGGGTGCTTCCTCCTCCCCAAGCACCCCTGCGGATGCCGATGCCTCTGATCCGTTTGCGGCAACGACGGCGATGCCCCCCGTTAATGCAAACGCCGCATCGGCCTATAACCAGCAGGGCTATGCCTCCCAAACGGCGCAGCCTGTTCAACAAGGCGCCTATCAAGACCCTTACGCTTCCCAGCAGATGTATCAGGACCAATACACGCCCGAGCCGCCGAAGAAGAAAAAGACCGGGCTCATCGTCGGCATCATCATCGCGGTTGTTGCCATCGTGGCCGCTGTCTGCGTCGTCTTCTTCGTCGTTTTGCCGGGCATGCAAAATACCGACAGCAGCGAAGACGCCAACACAAATGCGAATGCGAACACGAACGCCGCAGTCGTTGCGCCTTCAAACACGAATTCGACAAACACCGTTGCGCCGGCGCCCGCACCCTCGAACACGAACCAGAACACGGCGACCAACACCGCTCCTGAAGTCGAGCTTGCCTATATGCTGCCCGACAGCGATTCCCACTATTACACCGAAAGCGAACTGGACGAGCTTTCGGACTACGAGCTTTACATCGCACGCAACGAGATCTATGCGCGCCATGGCCGCGGCTTCAAGAACCAAGATCTGAAGGACTACTTCGAGAATCAGCCGTGGTATGAAGAGCTTTACTCGCCGGATCAGTTCGACGCAATGGATTCGCCGCTCAACGATTACGAGAAGAAGAACGCCGACCTCATCCTCTCGATCGAGCAAGATCGTAATTCCGCCTATCTGTAGGGCGAAATCGGGAAAGCGGCTCTTTTAGGCTGCTACGGAAATGCGCTGATCTCGCGTGATGCGAGATCAGCGCATTTATATTCCGTTCTCCGTATTCACATCATGCGCTCACGCTGTGAGCAAGTGGCTAATATATAGCACCCCCGTTTACCGTCACATAGTTGAAGGCAATCGGAATATTCGAATCTAACGGCAGGTCGAGCGTGAGCGTGTATTGCGTGAAGAGCGTGGTATCATACGACGGCGCAAGGATGAAGTACTCGGGTGGCTGCTTGCCGTCTCTCAGCACGAAGTAACGGCCCGTTTCCTGCTCATAATAGGCACGATCGGAGTAGTTTTCCGTTTTGCCGCTGTAGTGGGATTCGGTTGATGTCTGCACATCGACAGCCGAAAGAAATCCCCGCTCGTCATACTCGCATGTTCCCGAGACCTGTTGGCTTGAGGATGATGCGCCCGATTCCGTTTGCGAGCTGCCTTCTGCCGAGACGATTCTTCCCAGGTCGTCATAGGTATAGCTCACCGTGTAGTCGGCGGGAAGCGCGCTGGCATCAATCACATTGCCGGAACCGTCGGCGATGGCAACGCTGCTATCTTGCCTCACTATGCGTGGGTCGTCCGTTCCCCCATATTCTCTCGCCATCTCGTCATCATAATACACGAGATTGGTTCCCGAAGAGGCAACGATACGCCCGCTTTCATCGTAGGTCAGCTGATGGCTCTTCATGGTCGCTTCACCATAGTTCGTGAGGCAATTTTCCAGCCGATCGCCATTGAAGACCCAGTACATGTTCACGTAATACTCGTTCATGGCCGCCTGCGGCTGGCCATTCTGATACGTGATGACATCTTCGGTGAAGTATTCCCCATCGGGAGAGTTCGAATAGGCGACGCCTGAAAGCTCACCTTCATCGTTGTAGATGAAATGAGTTGTGTATCCGCTGACATCAGACGTGCTTTTTACCAAACGCCCCGCATCGTCGTAGGTGAAGGTGAAGCCAATGGGATCGGAACTACCGGACCCGGAGGGATAGTACGAACTGATCGTCATCCCGCTCATCTGTTCGGCGTCGTTATAAGAAAAGGTGTATGTTGTTTCGGAAGTTATCGAACCGTACATATCGTAGTAGGTCTTCACGTCAGAAAGAGGCCGCCCTTTCGGATCGCGATAGAGCTTTTCGTCCCACGCCTTCTCGAGCGAAGAGGAGCTGGTGTACTCGTAGCTTGCGCTTCTGTTTACCGGAAGCCATGTTTCCACAAGCGGCGTATTTTCAAGCCCTGTCACCGCAGTCGTTTCGGGAACGACAAGGGTCGTCAGGTTCGGATTGTGCGAAACGTCCAATGAGGGAAGGATCGACTCCGCCGCCTCGAACGTCTCCAGCTCTCCGAGTGCGCTGATGTCAGCCGAACTCAGCGAACCGCCGTTCACATAGATCTCCTGCAGATGGGGAAATCGCCCGATGCCATCAAGGGTCGTGGCCCCATCGACCGAGAGGGAGCGAACGGCGTTTGCCTCGTCGCGCGAAACCTCGCCGTTGTGGTCGAGGTCCACTTCATTGATGATGACGTTGCGGATGGCCTGATCGGGGAAATTCTCGAACGTGATGGGATAGGGTGCGAAGAAGGCAAACCACACGGCAACCGCGCAGGCGACGACCGCCGCCGCCCCCGCCACGACGCCGACAATAAGCTTTTTCGAGCGCTTTTTCCTCGATGCACCCTGCACGTTCGCATACATCGGAGCAGGTGCTGTCGGCGTATTCGCATACACCGCTGCGGCAGGGCCAGAAGCAACCGCAGGCCCCGCGACAGGTGCCGCAGGTGTTGCGGCAGGTGCTGCAGAGGAGCCAGCTACAGGAGGTGTTGCGGCAGGTGCTGCAGCGACAGGAGCAGCCTGAGTTGCCGGCGCAGCCGGCGCTCCTGTATGAGCTCCTATTTGCGCCCCCGCCTGAGGTGCCGCAGTGGCGCTTACGTGCGGAGCGCTTGCCTCATCGGTTTGCGTGGGCTTACCGCACTTCGTGCAAAACTTCGCCTTCGGATCAAGCTCTTCCCCGCAATATCCGCAATACATCCCACTCCCCTTTTCCTTTATGAAAGCGACTGCCCGCAATTCATGCAGAACGCATCGCCTTCAGCGACTGCATTGCCACAGCGCGGGCACAACATCTTACCCGCTACGCCACCGCCGCCTTCGCCACCATCGTTCTTAGGCTGTTCTGCGCCCGCACTTTCCGTATCAGCTGGCCCCGCTTCTGCAGGCTCCGCTGGTTTGGAAACGCTCGACGCGGCCTCTTGCTGAGGAGCGGCGACAACCGAATCCACTTCGATGAAGATCGGCTCCTTATCGCCCGGGGTCGCCGAGTCGGAGGCGACAACGACCGTCCCGGCGGTCAAGACGACGGTGTCGGCCATGGGATGATCTGTCTGCGGCTGAGCATAATTCTGTTCCGGAATCACCGGACGTGCCTGATCGACCGGCGTACCGCAACCCGAGCAGAACAGATCGGTATTGCGTACCGTCGTGCCGCATACTTGGCATTGGAATGTCGCTGCAGCCTCGGCAGCAGCATAGGCCTGCTGCTCTATTTCCTGCATCTGCTGCAGAATCTGGGAACGTTGCTGATCCAGAGCGGTTATTCCATCATAAAGCTGCTCGCGACCTGCGCGAAATGCAGGATCGTCCTTCGTCGCCTCGTAAAGGCTCGCGCCAAGCTGCGCAGCATAATCTTGGCGGCGCTTGTTCACATCCGCAAGCTGTCCCTTCAGCTTCAGCGTCTGCGTCGTACGCGAGGCGGCTGCCTGCCCTTGATTAAGTTTTGCGGAAACGGTATCGAGAAAACTCATCATTTCTCCTATCAATCAGACACTTCCGTGTTTTTCGCCTTCCATTGCGCTTCGTCTTCCGCAACCGTTCGATCGATCAGCTCTTCGACCGAGCTCTTAATGCCAAATAACGTTCGCTGAGAACGCACGCAGCACGGCGTCTCCCCTGCTGCATCACTGAGGAGGTGGCGTTTGATAAGCTCCCAGCGTCGCTCTTCTGGCGTCTGCATATCAGCTTCCAGACCTCGGGGAGGTCGTGCAGGCCCCTTGAGGCCTTGCCGATCTCGTGCAGGCAGCGCAGGCCCCGTTGAGCCGTGCTACCCCATCAGGCCGTGCAAACTTCTTTTTCAGACTATTTCTTCTCGGAAGCGTAAAACGTCGCGCTTTCGAAAAGGTCTTTCACAGAACGGTCGATGCCATTAATCGGAAGCTCTAAGAATTCGCTTACCGTGGGAACCAACGGGCTACAGTCAACGTAATGGCCTTTCTCGTTGATCTGGGAGGTATCTTGAACACGCCAATAGCGATCGTTGACGTCGGTGAGATAGTAGGAAGCCCCATCGACATCCATGTAAACCGAGTGATTGGCATGTAGATACATCGGCAAATCGTCGTAAGAAATGTCAAGCGCCGTACTCGCCTTTATTCCCATGGCAACTCCTTTCGCTTCGTTAATCCACTTATCGCCATCATAGCAGAGAGCACCATGCATCCGCGCCGTTATTGGGTAACTTCTCCGCCTTGTTCGCCTTGTTCGCCTTGTTCATCTTGCTCGCCTTCTGCGTCTTGTTCGCCTTGTTCATTGTTTCGGTCCGCCGCATAGGAAGCATCGATCATTGAGGCGAGCGAGGTGTCTTCGGCATACGTCGTTGCGTTGTAGAGGAAGAGCACTTGCGTCACCTCCTCGCTGCTCATCAACGTGGCGATGTCATCGAAATAGTAGCGCGGATCCACAACGACCACTTTCGAATACTCTTCCGCCATGAAGGGCACGAAGCAATTCGCATACGAATCTTTCACCACAAGCAGCACCTCATGATTGTCCGCGAGCGTTTCGATGCGCACCACGGGATGGTTTCCGCCCATGAACACTTGATACTTGTCTTTTTGGTTCAGCGCCTCCACGTTGTAGGGCGACGATTCAACACGTTGCTCGTCAACGTAGGTCACAAGGTAGTTGTGCTTGCCTTCTGCGACGCCCTCCCCCGAAGGCAGGTAAACCTCGATCGGATCGGACGGCGCAAAGAAATAGCCGCTCTTCGATTTCAGCGTGCCGTCGAAGTCGTTCGCAACCTCCACGGCCTCAAACGGCGCGGCATCGGCATCCAGCCCCATCACCTCGCATGCTTGGCGAAACGCGAGATAGGCACCGTAGGTGGTCCAGTGATGATCGCTTTTGTAATACAGCCCCTCATCCTTATGCTCGGCAAACGTTTCGCGCACATCGATCACCCGTGCACCCGCATCCGTGAGGCGCGCATCCACCTCGCTGATATAGGCATTTTGATCGTCGGGAACCGCTGTCGCCGGCAGCTTGTCGGAAAGCACGCTCACCGCCGTCGGCGCAATGAGCGCATAGGTGGGCAAATCAGGATTCGCGCGAACGAATTCCACGATGGCATCGGTGGCGGTTTCGTGCTGGGGCCTCTGGAAATCCTGAATGAGATAACCATCGGTTCCCAGATAGACGCCGTTGGAATCGATGCCCCCGACAGCGGTGGAGATCACCGCCTGCATCCCCGCCCAGAGGTCGCGGAAGGGAAATTGGTCGTCAATGTAGGTTTGGAAATTCTCTTGGAAGCGTCCGTTGAGAATGGTTTGGATCGTCGGGATCGGAAAACCTTGAAGCGAACGGTTCTCACTTTCGGAAAACGTTCGATCGGGCAGCACGATTGCCAAAACGACCACCACCGCGATGAATCCGAGGAAAATGCGCGCGAAAATCGAAAGATGCGCACTATCACCGGCCACCATGCGCATCGCGCGTTTCTGCCGCACGTTCATGCGCCTTGGGCGGGATACGTTTTCCACCTGCTGCACCGGTTGCGATATGTTCGAATGACGCGCCATCTGCGAGAACCCCAAGCCCATCTGCTAGAACCTAAAGTAGAGGAACGGATTATACGAATCGAACACCAAAAACGAAACACATACGACGAAGAGAACGACGAGCGCCGTCGTTGTAAGCGCAGGATGCGAAATCTGCCGCTTCGTGAACCACCGCCACGGATTCGGGCGCGCGCAGATTGCCCCGATGACCAGCGGCACCGCAGCCAAACGAAGGAAGTAGAGCGCATGCGCGTTCGCAAATTCCACGCCAACGCCGAACATGCCGCCCAGATAGCCAAGCGCCGCGCCCAAATCGGGCTGGCTGAAGATCACCCAGCTGACGATCACGATGAAAAGCGTGTAGATCGAGCAGATGATCGACGGCAGCTTCTGGAGGATGCGCGCCAACGCATACTTCTCGATCAGCAGCAACACACCGAAATAGAAGCCCCATGCGAGGAAGTTCCACGCCGCTCCGTGCCAGAAGCCCGTCAGCGTCCACACCACCAAGATGTTGAACACATGGCGCGGCACGCTCACACGGTTGCCTCCGAGCGGGATGTAAACGTAGTCGCGGAACCATGACGAAAGCGACATATGCCAGCGCCGCCAAAACTCGGTGATCGATTTCGAGATATAGGGGTAATTGAAGTTCTCTTGGAACTGGAAGCCGAACATCCTCCCAAGACCGATCGCCATATCGGAATAGCCGCTGAAGTCGAAGTATATCTGCAAGGTATAGGCGAAGATGCCGATCCAAAGCGCCACGACCGAGGCCTCGCCCTCGCCAAGCGCGCAGACCGACACGTATACGGCACCAAGCGTGTTCGCTAAAAGCACCTTCTTCGCCAGCCCCACCACGAATCGCTGGACGCCGAGCGAGAAATCCACCCGCGTGATGCGCTTGTTGCGCAGCTGCTGTGCGATGTCGTGGTATTTCACGATCGGGCCGGCGATGAGCTGCGGGAACATCGCGATGTAGAGCGAGAAGTCGATGATATTGCGATTCGGCCTCACCTCGCCGCGATACACGTCGATCAGATACGACATCGCTTGGAAGGTGAAGAACGAGATGCCGATCGGAAGCGGCAGGTCGTGATACGGAATATGGATGCCGAGGATGTCGTTGATCGAACCGAGGAAGAATCCCCAGTACTTGAAGAATCCGAGCATGAAGATGTTGACGACGAGCGCAAAGGCGAGCTTCGGCTTGGCATGGCGCTCGTCAGCGGCGATATCGAGGCCGCTCACGTAATTGAATACGCAGCTGAAGAGCATGAGGAACACATATACCGGCTCACCCCACGCGTAAAACAGGATGCTGAAGAGCAACAGTATGACGTTTTGCGCCCGAGCCGGCACGAGGAAATACACGATGAGCGTGCACGGCAAAAAGACGAAAAGGAAGAGAAGGCTACTGAATACCATTGAACACCCTATCCCATTCGTCAGCCGCGTCCCCTACGCCATAGACATAATAGGTCCCCCGCGCATCCGAGATATGATTCGCAAGCTTCGCAGCCTCCTCCGGCGCATAATCACCGAAGAGGGCTGTCTGATCGTTTACACGGTTCTCAACGCGCTCCTCAATCGTGGCAAGCGCCTGCTCATCCTTCGCGCGAATGACGAGCAGCTCGTCGGCGCTCATGGGGTTAGCCGCCTTCCAGTACGTGGCTTCCTCATACATTTCCGGCGTTATCCCCAGATAGCGCTCAAGCTGGCGCGCATTTTGCAGATCGAGTCCGTCGAGCAAGCCCGATTCCGTATATGCTGCTTCCACCTCTTGAAAGGAAACAGCAGGTGACGCATTGGAATGGTAAACGACGACGATAAAGGCGATCAGCACCACCACGAGCACATAGCGGACAATCCTCAGCATAGAACAGCCCTCACCCTTGCCGATCCTTACCGATACATCGCATCCGCTATCGCGAAAAGATACGGATGGTAGAAATCCATTTTGAAATGGATGCCGTCGGGTTCCAGCAAATCCATGTGCTCGAGAGCGACAGACGCCGTGTCGATATAGGCAACGCCGCTATCTTCCTCGCAGAAGGCGCGTAACGCATCGTTATACGCCGACCATGCCGCGAGAGCGGGCTTTTCCGCCGAGGCTGCCTCCGACGAAGGGAGCGCTGACGTAACGAAGATCTCTGCCTGCGGCATCTTCTCGCGAACCTGAGCGATAACGGAGCGCAGGCTTTCGGTATATGCCTGCGGATCGCCTCCGTTCAATATCATATCGTTTTCTCCAAACGAAAGAACGACGCGCAGCGGATGAAGATTGCTGGCAGCATCGATAAGCGGATCGGCGGAGTAGAGACTTATACCGATTTCCGAAACCACGTGATCAGACGATAGCAGCCCATAGCCATCGATTGCCTGCGTCCGCGAATCCCCGATAAGCACCGTGCCGTCGAAAAGCTCGTTCGCCTCCTCGTAAGAAAGAGTCCCATCGCTTTGAGCTTGGGTGAGAATCGTGAGCATGTCGGCAGCTCGCTTCGCATCAAGCTCCGCCTGAACGGCATCAACCGACGTAGCGGCATAGGCGGTTAAGCGTTCGCGATTTTGCGCTATCTGCGCCTGCGCTGAGCAGGAGGCGACGTTGAAAACGAAAAGCACGACGAGAAAAACAATGGCAATAACAACAAGCACCGCAAATGGGCGCGGTTGCCGCGATGTGGCATAACCGCCCATACTTCCCCTGCTAATCTGCACGCCTTCACCTGAATAAATCTTTGTTCGTGTCATGTGACGATAATATTCCCAAACAGGCCGAAAGTGAAGACGAACGCACGAATCCCAAGAAAATCGCAAGGAGGTTTATGCGACGCTTTACACCCGCGCTATAATTCGGCAAAACGCGAACCTTCCGAGATGACGGGGGGCTTTCGCGAACCTTTCGAGACAACAAGGGGGCTTTATGCTCAGTACCAACCTTGATAGCATCGTGAGCGAAATTGAGAAGAACTACGAGGCGGACGAGATCTTCTTCACGAAACCATGTCGTCGCTTCCCGAATCGTGAAGCGCTCATTCGGGTGATCAAGGAGATCCGGCGTCTCTTCTTCCCCGGCTATTTCGGAACCGAATCGCTTTCCGGCAAGGCAAGCCCGCGCTATTTCATCGGCGAGCGCCTGATCGAGATCGAGCGCACCCTTCACGCGCAGCTCATCGACGCCTTCCGCTACCAAGAGGGCTGCGCGGCGCTCACCGGCGAGATCGAGCAGCATGCCACCGAAGTATGCGCGCATTTCATCGACAAGCTTCCGGAAATCCAGCGCATCCTGCTCACCGACGTGCAGGCAGCCCTCGACGGCGACCCCGCAGCTTCCTCGAAGGAAGAGATCATCTTCTCGTACCCAGGGCCGTTCGCCATCTTCGTCTATCGCCTCGCCCATGTTCTCTATGAGGAGAAGGTGCCCTTCATCCCGCGCATCATGACGGAATACGCCCACAGCGGAACGGGCATCGACATCAACGCGGGTGCCGAGATCGGCCCCTATTTCTTCATCGACCACGGCACCGGCATCGTCGTCGGCGAAACAACCACGATCGGAAGCCACGTGAAGCTCTACCAAGGTGTGACACTCGGCGCACTTTCAACGCGCGGCGGCCAGCAGCTCCGCGGCGTGAAACGGCACCCGACCATCGGCGACAACGTGACGATCTATTCGAACGCCTGCGTGCTCGGCGGCGAGACCGTCGTCGGAAGCAACTCCATCATCGGCGGCAGCGTGTTCGTCACCGAGTCGATCCCACCGCATTCACGCGTGAGCTTCGTCGGCCAAGAGCTGAACATTACGACGCGCACCGAAGCCGACCCCGTGATCTTTGAACTTTAATCGACCAGCGTTACCCTTGGGCCTTGCGGGGTGTCTTCGATGGAGAAGCCCAGTTCGGCGAGGCCGTCACGAATCGCATCGGCCTTCGCCCAGTCCTTGTTCTCCCGCGCCTTGGTGCGTGCGTCAAGAAGCACATCCACTGCCTCAATGACATCGGCACCATCGTATCCTGCAAGGTCATCGGCAAGGAAGATCACCTCGAAGGGGTAAGTATCTTCCTCCTCCTGATCCTCGGAGGCGATATCGAGTCCGAGCACGCCCAAAAGCTCGACAACGTTGTCGCGCACGATAGCGAGCGGAATGGCATCCACCTGCGAGATAGTCTTATCCGCCAGCTCAGCGTTGATCGTCGTGCAGAGCGTGAAGAGCGAGCCCAAGGCAGCTGGTGCGTTGAAGTCGTCGTCCATCGCGGTGATGATCTCGTCTTTCGCCGCGTAGCAGGCGGCCAAAAGCTTGTCGGTATCGATAGCCGCCGGCATTTCGTATTGCGCGTGCGTCATCTGCCAGTCCATGTTCTTCAACGTGTTCTCAAGCCGCGTGAGCGCAACGTCGGCCTCGCCAAGACGCTCGTCGGAGAAATCGAGCGGACTGCGGTAGTGCGTCTGCAGCATGAGCATGCGAAGTGCCTGTGGGCGCGTGTTCTCCAGCACCTCATGGAGCAGCATAAAGTTGCCGGTGGACTTGCTCATCTTCTCGGAATTGATCTGCAACATGCCGGAATGCATCCAGTAGTTCGCGAAGCCGCAACCGCACGCCGCCTCGGATTGCGCGCGCTCGTTCTCATGATGGGGAAACACAAGATCGGAGCCACCGCCGTGGATATCGAACGGCAGCCCAAGATACTTCCGCGACATTGCCGAGCACTCGATGTGCCAGCCGGGGCGGCCTTTGCCCCACGGACAGTCCCAGCACGGCTCGCCGGGCTTGGCGCTTTTCCAGAGGGCGAAGTCCATCGGGTCTTCCTTGCGGGTGTCCACATCCACCCGCGCGCCGGCCTGCATATCGTCCAGCTTGCGGCCGGAGAGACGGCCGTAGGGCGCGTAGCGGCGCACGGCGAAGTAGACGTCGCCGTCCAGCACGTAGCCGTATCCGGCGTCGATGATGCGCTGCACAAAGGCGATGATCTGCGGGATGTGCTCGCTCACTTTGGGATAGGCCGTGGCGGGCAGCACGTTCAGGGCCTTGATATCGGCGAAGAATTCATCGATGTAGCGGGCGGCCAGCCGCAGCGGTTCCTCCCCCGTCTCCTG
>CANQTB010000035.1 GCA_947626665.1 uncultured Eggerthellaceae bacterium | reverse complement strand
GGCCGCTTCAAGAACCGACGTCGCGGCTCTTGCGCGTGCGATTGAAGCGGTCGGTCGTTGCGAAGGCGCGCTTCTGGCGCAAGTTTCGCCCGAGACCTGCATCGATGTGCTTCTTTTTGAGATTAGAGAGGTGTTATATGCCCCTGATAGTGCCGGTAAATCTGGCATACAATCCGCGAAATCTCTGGTTTAGTCCAGAGGGTTTCGAAATTAAAAAAGGCGACAAGCTTGTCGTTTCAACGGCTCGTGGCACCGAGTTCGGCATTGCCTCCGATGATGTGTTCGAGGTGGAAGAAAAAGCCGTCAACCAACTCCCGAGCCCTCTCCGTCCGGTGCTTCGCCTTGCAACCGAAGAGGATGAGCAGACGGCTGCCGAACTGGAGGAGAAAAGTCGCGAGGCGATGTCGGTTTTTCGCGAGATGGTCAACGAATCCGGCATTGATATGCATCCGGTTTCAGTGGAGTTCCTCTTTTCCGGCGATAAGGCGATCTTTTATTTCGAGGCAGAGGAACGCGTTGATTTTCGTAATCTCGTTCGCAAGCTTGCTTCGTATTATCACGTGCGCATCGATATGCGACAGATCGGCGTGCGTGATGAAGCGCGCATCGTCGGGGGCCTCGCGCATTGCGGGCAGGAGTTGTGCTGTGCGCGCCTCGGCGGAACGTTCAATCCGGTATCGATTCGCATGGCAAAAGAGCAGGACCTTTCTCTGAATCCGCAAAAGATTTCAGGTTTATGCGGCAGGCTTATGTGCTGTCTGCGCTACGAATATGAGGCATACAAGGATTTCAAGTCGCGCGCTCCGAAGCTCAATGCGACCATCGAGACGCCTGAAGGCGATGCCGTCGTCGTTGAACTCGACATGCCGCGGGAGGTCGTCGTGATGCGTGTGGGGGACGAAAAGCCGATGCGCGTTCCGCTTTCAGCTTTCGAAACCCCGAAGGAGGGGCAGCGGCCGCATAAGGTGGGAAGCGAAGCATGGGACGAGGCGCGTGCAAGCGCAGGGCTTCTGACGAACAACCTTCCCACGAACTTGCTTACCACCCAGCTCACCGGAAACGACAAGCTTTCCGATGGTGCGGTGCATCGCCGTGCAGGAACGAAAGCTGGTGCGCAGCAAGGCGCTTCCAAATCTGAGAAGAGTCAGGAAAAGGGAGTCCGGGGAGATGGGAAGGCGCGCGGAAAAAGCGGGCGCGGACAAGGTTCGCATGCTGCTCAGACGACGCCGGGCACGAAGAACGCCAAAGGCACGAAAGGGCCGCAGAGTGCGAAAAACGCCAAAACGGGTTCAGCTTCGAAGGGCGCGCAGGACAACAAGCCTCGGCTCCGTCGGCAGCAGGACGAGCAGGCGGCGCTCGAGCGCGGCACCGGATCGGGCACGCGCCAGCGGCGCCGCCGTTCGGTGAAGCTTCAAGGCTCATCAGGTGCTCCTGTGGCGGAACCATCACGCGCTACCAAGGTTCAGCAGGAACATCCGCGCCCCGGTCAGCATTCATCGGGATTGCGCAATCCGCAGAATGCGAATAATTCGAAGGGAAGCGACGGACAGGCAAGTTCGGTGGAAAAAGGCAGCCATCGTCGCAGCCGCAACCGCACACACCGAAATGGCAATAAGCAACAGGACGACAAATAACGTGAGGAAGCGATGAAAGATGAAAGCTGATTATGAGCTTCTCACCGATCTTTACCAGTTGACCATGGCTCAGGGCTATTGGGCAACCGACAAGATCGATTCGTATGCGTGCTTCCATATGTATTTTCGCGATTATCCGTTCAAGGGCGGCTATGCCATCGCCTGCGGGCTGGCGCAGCTCGCCGAGATCGTGGACAGTTTTCATTTCAGCGAGACCGATCTCCTCTATTTGTCACGGCTGCGTGCGCCGGGCGGCGGCCCGATGTTCGATGAAAAATTCCTCGCATTTTTGCGCGGTTTCCGCCTGAAATGCGATATCGACGCCGTAAGCGAGGGGACGGTCGTGTTTCCCCACGAGCCGCTCGTTCGGGTTTCGGGTCCGATCCTTTCCTGCCAGCTGCTCGAGACGGCGCTTCTGAACTGCGTGAATTTCCAAACTCTCATCGCGACGAAAGCCGCACGTGTCTGCCTTGTTGCGGGGGATGCACCGGTTGCCGAGTTCGGGTTGCGCCGTGCACAGGGCCTCGGCGGTGTCTGGGCGTCTCGTGCGGCGATCATCGGCGGATGCGCCTCCACGAGCAATGTGCTCGCGGGCAAGCTCTACAACGTGCCGGTATCGGGGACGCATGCGCATTCTTGGGTGATGTCGTTCGAATCGGAGCTTGAGGCATTTCGCGCCTATGCGCGGGTGTTCCCCAACAATTGCGTGCTGCTCGTCGACACCTACGACGTTGAGCAGGGTGTGAAGAACGCGATCACCGTTGGCCTCGAGATGAAGGCGCGCGGCCAGCGGCTTGCCGGAATTCGCATCGACAGCGGAGACCTTTCATGGTTGGCGAAGATGGCGCGTCGAATGCTTGACGAAGCGGGACTTGCGGACTGCGGCATCGTGCTTTCGAACGACCTTGATGAATACACCATCAAATCGATTCTCGATGAGGGGACTCCTGTTACATCATGGGGCGTGGGAACGCGCCTTGCCACGAGCTACGAGCAGCCGTCGCTTGGCGGTGTGTACAAGATTTCGGCGGTACGCAAAAGCCCCGACGCCGATTGGTCATATCGCGTGAAACTTTCCGAGACTGCCGCGAAAACAACGATGCCGGGCGTTTTGGATGTGCGCCGTTATCAGTTCGAAGACGGACGGCTTGCGGGTGATATGATTTTCGACATCGATTATCCCGTCAACAAGCGCGAGGTCATCGTCGATCCGCTCGATGAGATGCGTCAGAAACGCCTCTCGGGGCTTACCTACCATACCCTGCTCCATCCCTTTGCGCGTGACGGAAAGCTCGTGTTGCCCCCGGTCGATTTCGATGCGATGGCCGCTCGCACGCGGGCATTGCGTGGGCTCGATTCGCTCGACGAGACGCAGAAGCGTATGCTGAATCCCCATACCTATCCTGTTGGGTTTGAATATGGCCTGTTTGAGCGTCGGCGCGATCTGATTGCCCAACTTCGTGGTATCGTTAAAGACACCGCTTGAAAGGCCTTTGAACTGCATATAACTAATGGCAAACGACGCTCGATGAAAGGCATCCATGATACGCATCCTTACTGATTCAGTAGCAGCGATTCCTCAGGAGACAGCCGAGGCGATGAATATCCAAGCTATCCCTATGTTCCTTAATCGCGACGGCAAGGAATTCACCGATACCGAAGTCGACCTCGAAAAGTTCTATGCCGAAGTTGGCCAGATGCTCAATAACCTCCCGACGACAAGTCAGCCTCCCATGCAGGTTTTCATTGATTGCTTCGAAGAAGCAGCATTGGCGGGGGATGAAGTGTGTGCGATTTTCATGTCGCACTATTTTTCGGGAACGCTCGAAAGCGCGCGGCAGGCGGCAGAGGAAGTGAAGGCGCGCTATCCGCAGTTCAAATGCTGTATTGTCGATTCGAATTCGGCGGCCTATGAAGAAGCTTGGCCGGTTTTCGCCGCCGTCGAGGCGCGTGATAGGGGCGAAGATCTTGCGGGATGCGCACATGCGGCAGTGAAGGCGGTGGGGGAGAGCCGTTCTCTTTTCGTTCCCGAATCGCTCGATTATTTGCAAAAGGGCGGCCGAATCGGCCCAGTGGCTGCGCTTTTGGGAAACGTTCTGAAGATCGCGCCAATACTTACCGTCATCGACGGCAATCCGAACGTGAAGGAGAAGATCCGCTCATCGAAAAAGGCTGTGGAGCGCATGACGCAGCTGTTTCGCGAGGATGTGGAGAAGTACGGGCTGCGCCATGTGATGGTACACTACATCGGCGATCGCGCAAAGGCAGTGAACTGGGCACGCGGCTCCATCGATTCGATTGTCGGCTTCGAGGTGGAGGTAACGCCGGTCTCGCCTGTTTTGGGGCTGCATATTGGTCCGGCGTTCGGAATCGTCTATCAGTGTATGCAGAACGTCGCCGGAAAGCTCACTCACCCGAACCCAACGCTCTCATTCGCCGTGTAAGTGACATAAAGGGAAAAGAACCGCTACAATACAGCACTGTTGAAGCGGTTTACCTGCCGGACCATCGTCCGGTAGACTTTCTACACGTGAATTCTTGAGCGTGCGAAGGAGCTGATATGGCAAATTGCAATCTGATCATCGATTCATGCTGTGATCTTCCTGCCGATGTTATCAATCGCGATGGCGTCTATCTGATCAAATTTCCCTATTTGATGAATCACGGATCGTTCGAAGACGATCTCTTCCAGACGACCCAACCGCACGACTTTTATGATGCGATGCGCAAAGGCGCCGAACCCTCTACTGCGCAGATTTCGATTCCCGCTCTTCAGGAGGCATTCGAATGGGCGGTGAAAAGCGGGAAGCCGACTGTGTATCTTTCGTTTACGAGCGGACTTTCCGGTAGCTTCGATACGGCTGAAATCGTCTGCAAGCAGGTGCTGGAAGAGCACCCCGAGGCTGAGCTTTATGTAGTTGACACACGGCTTGCCTCTGTTGCCGAGGGCCTGCTCGTCTATGAGGCGTTAGAGCAGCGAGAGAAGGGGCTTTCCGCCGAGCATATGGTGAAATGGGCCGAAGAGGCGCGCTTCTTCGTGGATGAGGAATTCATGGTGGAGGATCTTGAGTCGCTCCGCCGTGGCGGGCGCATTCCGGCTTCGGTCGCCTTTGCCGGTGCGAAGCTCGATGTGAAGCCGCTGCTCACCATCTCTCAAGACGGCAAACTTGCCTTAAACGGTGTCTCGCGAGGGCGCAAGAAGGGCATCCGTCAGCTTGGCGACTATTACCAAAGCCGTGCTGCGAACACGAATAAGAGCCAATTCGTTGTGATCGGCCATGCCGATTGCCCGAAGGATGCGCAGACCCTCTCCGACGAGATCACGAAGATCAACCCGAATGCGCTGGTGACGATTTGCAACATTGGCCCGGTGATTGGAAGCCATGTGGGTCCGGGAATGCTGGCGGTTGTCTTCTGGGGCAACGACAAACGTGAAGAGCTTTCTGTGGCTGACCGCATTGCCAACAAGGTTCGCGGGGCGAAATAGCACATGGCGACTTACCTCTATCAAGGCAATGCGCGTCTTATCGGCGCCGTGGAGTTTCGCTTGACGGACGCAGGATATGTGCGTACCGAAGATGCGCAGGATGCCGAAGTCGTTTTCACATACTGTATGAGCCAATCGGAGCTTGAGGAAGTTTATTTTGGCGATAGCGGCCTTGTGATGGCTCTCAAGCCGGGATCGCTCATCATCGATCTTTCCCCTTCAACGCCGACATTTTCGCGCGAGCTGGGCGCCGTTGCCGCTGTAAACGACATAGCGATGGCAGAGGCGCCGCTTGTGGTGACGAATCCATTGAGTGAGCAGGCTTTTCATCGTGACAACCTCGCGTGCTTCATCTCCGCCGAAGACGACGCCTGCGAGCGTGCGCAAAAGGTGCTCGATGTGTTTATAGGCACTACCCATGTGATGCCGGGTCTCGGTTCGGCGCAGCTCGCACGGGCCTCGCTTACGCTTCAGATGGCGGCTCAGGCGGTTGCGGCGATCGAATCGGCTGCGTTGTTCAAGGCATCGCGAAGTGCATTAGGTACGCAGGATTTCGAGACCGTTTATCCCGGGGCCGTAACGCCCTATGCCTCATGGGTGATTGATGCCGTGGAAGGCAAGCATTTCGAAGGCGATTTCACGATCGAGATGGCGATGGGGGAGCTGGCAGCTGCCCTGATGTCGGCCGACGATGCGGAATTGATCTTGCCGCAGGCCGAGGCCACGATGAATCTGCTCGAGCTACTCGCCGTTATTGGGGGTGCCGATAAGAATCTGGCGTCGCTTTCCCTCGTGTATGGAGAAGAATCCGAAGGTGAGCAGTATGGGCTTGATTGGAATCGCGCTCAAGAAGCATATGCGACGCACGACGACGAGCATCACCATGATGACGATGAAGATGACGACTTCGACGACTTCGATGATGACGACGATGAGTTCGAAGGCGGCTTTGGCTTCGGGTATTCGTCGAACTAGATGGCGAATCTCTCAACTGCTCGGCATTCACTCTTGGGTCCCTCGGTTCCCTCGAAGCCCTTGGAGTTAGGCCATTTCATGAATCCGTACGAGCGCTGTGAACTCTGTCCTCGAGAGTGCAAGGTGGATCGCGCACATGGCGAGCGCGGGGTCTGCAATGCGCCTGCTGAGGTGATGGTTGCGCGCGCGGCGCTCCATGAGTGGGAGGAGCCGCCGATCAGCGCCGGCGCGGGAAGCGGCACGATCTTCTTCTCGCACTGCTCGCTGCGATGCGCCTACTGTCAAAACGCGCCAATTGCCCATGGCGGAGTAGGGCGTGCGGTTTCGCTCGAGGAGCTTGCTGGTATGATGCTTCGCCTTCAGAACGAGGGCGCCGCGAACATCAATTTGGTGACGCCGACCCATTATGCGCCTTCGATCCGCGAGGCGGTGCGGCTCGCGCGCACCCGCGGCCTGGGGCTTCCCATCGTGTGGAACACGAGCGGCTATGAGACGCCTTCCGCCATCGAGGAGAATCACGGCATTGCGGACGTCTATCTCACCGATTTCAAATACGCCGACCCGGAACGCGCTTCGCGCTATTCTGCAGCTCCCGATTATCCCGAAGTCGCACTGAGGGCGCTTCGCACTATGGTGGAGGCAGCAGGGAATGCGTGCTTCGATAATATCAGGGGAGATGAACGCATGAAGCGTGGCGTGGTGGTGCGCATCTTGCTTTTGCCCGACGGCTTGGCCGATGCCAAGGAGTCGGTGCGGCGCGTTTATAGCGAGTTCGGCACCGACGTCGTTTTCTCGCTCATGAGCCAGTACACGCCGCCCGAGCTCGTTATTCGGGCAAACGGCATGCCGGACGACCAGAAAAAACGGCTCGAGCGTCTTCCCGAGCTAACACGTGCGGTTACGCGCGACGAGTACGAAGAGCTGCTCGACTTTGCTGACGAACTTGGCATCGAAAACTATTTCTGGCAGGAAGGTGGAGCCGCTACGGAAAGCTTCATTCCGGATTTCTCGCAAGCGGTAAATCGGCCCTGATTTCTGATCGTGATCCTGAATCTGGTAGCCGAACGCCCTTGTATGAGGAACCTTCCGCCTGCATCTCGGTGAGATTTCTCCAGAGTCGCTTTGGCATGAATTGGCGACGCAATTCGGGGTTATAGCGCGGATCGATGGAAACGTGCTGGTAGAAGAGCCGCCAAGCCGCAGCAACCTCACGCTCGCGTTCGCTTGCAGCCGGCAGCTGCATGTCGGCGTCGGGCACGAGGTACCAATCTGCTTTGTCCCAGACGCCGGCGAGGCGATGGTTTTCGTCGTATATGATGAAGGGCTGCACATTCAAGCGTGTTGCAAAATGCTCCATCACGAGAGGCACCACCGAAGCGCTCGGGTTGCAACGAGCGAACCAGAGGCCGCCCTCAAGCTCTTGGAAGCGGATAAATTGCAACATGCGATGGCGCTCGTTGCCAACGGCGCGCGCGATCTCGTAAAGCGGTGCCACGTCGGGATGAGTGATATCGTCAAGAGGGTTATAACGCCTATTCCGTTGTGGGCGTTTTACCGCACTTCGATGAGAGGTTTGCATCGGTGCCATACAGTGCCTTACGAAGCGCAGCGCCTTTATGCCCGCCGCCTCATCATCGGACAGTGCCGCATAAACCACTGCCTCAAATGCCGGATCGCCTGCTTCGCGTCGAATGCCTCGCTCGACCCGCAGTGCTTGCTCGACGCTCGTTTCGATAGCGAGAGCGTGCTGCCCAAGACGGGGGCGATAGCGTTTCTCCGTGGTGATGTCGGTCGGATCCTCGTGCCGCGCATAAGCAGAGAAAATGGCTGAGAGCAAGCCTTCGGCGCTTCCGTCATACAGGTAGGCGATTTCGCTGTACACCTCTTCGTTCATCGTGTTCCTCATGGGAGCATTGCGCGGTTTTCAGATGAAAGATGTTTTACCGGCTCATTCGCGAGGCTGCTGAAGAGGCTGAGCTGACCGGGGATGGCCTTGTCCGCGCGTCGTCCGTGCTTGCCGCCATCGATTGGCGCTTTAAGGCGCGCGCGGAGCGCTTCGGGCGAAAACTCCGCCCCAGCTCCCTCGTAGCGCCCCTTGCAGGTGATGAAATAGCGTGCGCGTTTATACGCGATGCCGATCTTTTTCAGCTCCGCCTCGCCGAGCGCAGAGTGTTTCCGTGCTCTCAAGATCTGTCGCGCACCCCGTGCCCCGATGCCAGGAACGCGAAGCAGTTCCTCGAGCGTGGCGGTGTTCACTTCGAGCGGAAAGAAGTCCAAATGACGAAGCGCCCAATTCGCTTTCGGATCGACCTCTAAATCAAGGAAGGGCTCTTCAGGCTCAATCAGTTCGTCGGTGCGGAAGCCGTAGAAGCGTAAAAGCCAATCCGCCTGATAGAGACGATGCTCGCGGTTGAGCTGAATGGCGTCGGTCTGGGGGAGCAGCGGGTCGTTTACCACGGGGATATAGGCGCTGTAGAATACGCGCTTGAGTGCGAAATTCTCGTAAAGCGAGCCCGTGAGCTGCAGGATGTCGTAGTCGCTTTCCGGCGTGGCGCCGATGATGAGCTGGGTGCTTTGCCCCGCCGGTACGTAGGCGCGATTGCTGCGCGCGATCGGTTTGTCGCCATAATAGGTGGTCTTACGGCGCGTGAGCGCACGCGTCTCGCGATCTTCGCTGCGCTTCTCCGAAATTTGCCTCATCGGGGCGAAGATTTCCCGCGTGCTTTTCTGAGGTGCGAGGAGGGCGAGGCTTTTCGCGGAAGGCAGCTCGAGGTTCACGCTCATGCGGTCGGCGAGAAACCCGAGGCGGTCGATGAGTTCGGGAGAGGTGCCGGGCACCGCCTTCGCATGAATGTAGCCACGAAAACGATACTCCTCGCGAAGCAATGCGAGGGTTTGGATCATAAGCTCGGTGGTATGGTCGGGATTTTGTATGACTCCTGAGCTGAGGAAGAGCCCTTCGATATAGTTGCGCCGGTAAAAGGCGATCGTAAGGTCGGCGAGCTCGCGCGGTGTGAAGGCGGCGCGCTGCACCTCGGCGTTGCTTGAGCGGTTGACGCAGTAGGCGCAGTCGCACACGCATACATTGGTCTGGAGCACCTTGAGAAGCGTGACGCAGCGCCCGTCCGGTGTGAAGCTGTGACAACATCCCGCGACTGACGCCCCGCCGAGAGCGCCTTTTTGCGCACTGCGATCGATTCCCGAGGACGTGCAGGCGACGTCGTACTTTGCGGCGTCGGCGAGAATCTGAAGCTTTTCGAGAATATCCACGATCCCCCGGGCTTTCGTTTCGATGATGGCAGGAGCCGCTCAAAAGCGTACTTTTGTACGAGTTATGATAAGCGAATAAATGTTCGATAGTCAAGCGTTTTTCATCCTGTTACAATGCCGGCAGGGAAAGGGGTTTCAATGAGACTGCATGTGATTCTCTCAAAGGCTGTAGGTGCTGCCCTCAGCTTTCTGCTTGCGTCCACCTTCGTGCTTTTTGCTCCGCTTGGGTCGTTGTCGCACGAGGCATTCGTCGCCGATGCGGCGGGGCAGACGCCTGTCGCCATCCATGGCAAGCTTTCGGTGCGTGGCACGCAGCTGGTGGACGAGGCGGGCAATCCCGTTCAACTGCGCGGCATGTCCACCCATGGGATGGCATGGTTTCCGGACTATGTGAACGAGGGCGCGTTTCGGACGCTGCGCGATGATTGGCATGCGAACTGCGTGCGCCTTGCGCTCTACACCGCAGAATACAACGGCTACTGTACAGGTGGCGATCAGGCCTATCTGAAAGGGCTTGTTGATAAGGGCGTCTCCGCAGCAACGAATCTTGGGATGTACGTGATCATCGATTGGCACGTATTAAACGACCAGAGCCCGACCGTTTACCAAGGGCAGGCGATCGAGTTTTTCCGTGAGATGTCGCAGAAATACGCGGACCATAACAACGTGATCTATGAGATCTGCAACGAACCAAATGGCGAGGACACAACGTGGCAGCAGGTGAAATCCTACGCGGAGGCGGTGATTCCCGTCATCCGCGAGAACGACCCCGATGCGGTGGTCATCGTCGGCACGCCAACGTGGTCCCAAGACGTCGACCAGGCAGCAACTGACCCGCTCAACTTCCCGAACCTCATGTATGCGCTCCATTTCTATGCGGGAACCCACACGCAATGGCTGCGCGACAGAGCGCAGCAGGCGATCGACAGGGGATTGCCGATCTTCGTGAGCGAGTTCGGCATCTGCGACGCTTCGGGCAATGGCGGCATCAACATCAACGAGGCCAATGAATGGATGAAGTTCATCGATAAGAACAATCTGAGCTACATGAACTGGAGCCTTTGCAATAAGGCCGAATCGGCGAGTGCGATTGCCTCTTGGTGCACCAAGACCTCAAATTGGGAAGAGTGGGAGCTTGCGGAATCGGGCAAGTGGATGCGCAACCAGCTGCGCAGCGAGCCCCCTGAAATTCCCGCCATCGCACCCTATGACGATGTAGCTGGCCACTGGGCGGATCAGAAGGGCTATCTGAAAGAAGTCACCGACCGCGGTCTGATGAAGGGCTATACCGGAACGAAGCATTTTGGGCCCAACGACGGGATTCAGCGAGGCCAGGTGGCCGTTATTCTTCAGCGCCATGATGATGCCATGACGGCGAAGGCGGGCAATACGCCGGCAACGTACCCCGAATCCAACACGACGCCCTTCTCCGACAATCTAGACAAAAAGTATTACACGTCGGCTATGAACTGGGCCTACGATAAGCAGATCATTTCAGGCCATCGTGATACGAACCTCATTGATCCATACGGCCTTGTTACGCGTCAAGATTTGGCGACGATGCTTTACCGTTATGCCTGCGATCATCATGGTCTTGATGCCACGGTGAATCTCAGTTCTTTGAACAGCCATCCCGATAGTGGTGCCATCTCAAATTATGCAAGGCCGGCAATGGCATGGTGCGTGAGCCATGACGTTATGTCGGGAAGCGCCTCTGACGGAGCGCTGAATCCGCAGAAGCCGGCGACGCGTGCCGAGATGGCGAAGATGGTTTTGAAGGTTGCCGACTTGGTGGAAGCCGCGTAAGAAAAACGCTCCCTCAAGGTAAGGCGACAAAGAGGGTGGCAAAGAGAGCGCGTTCATCTCATGCATAAACATGCGAAAGGCGGCAAGATTGAGCTTTTCCCGCCTTTCGAAGTGTCGTACAATATCGCATGCGCTGCGGCGACCAGTCGGTTGACCTCAGGTCGCGCAAGACGCGCATTCGTTTTGGTGAAAGCCAGCGTGGCTCAACGGTAGAGCAACTGATTTGTAATCAGTGGGTTGCGGGTTCGATTCCTGTCGCTGGCTCCACTGAAAAGTCCAGTTCAACGGCTATTTTTAGCCGGTAGCCCGTTCAGCTTTCAAAGTGCTCCCCGTTTGGGGGAGTGCCTAGATGGGGACGGTTCTTTGGTCAGATGCGATGGCTCACAATCCATTCACGGCAAACTTGCAAACGGGAGGTTGAATGCGGCGATGAAGACAGTGGGCCTCATATCCGATACGCACGGCAGGCTCTCGACGGGCGCCAAAGCCGCACTCGCCGGCTGCGACCGCATCATTCATGCGGGCGATATTTGCGGCAAAGACGTGCTGCGCGAGCTCGAGGGGATCGCGCCCGTGACGGCGATCCTCGGCAACAACGACTACCCCGAATACGGCGAAGGTGTCGGGCAGACAGCGCAACCGGTCATCGAGGGCGTGAGGTTCCTCGTGGGGCACTACCCTCGGTTGGTTCAATGGGGATTTGAGGGCTATCCGGCACTTCCCGCTGGAGGCCCGCTTCCGCGTGTGTGCGTGCATGGGCACACGCACATACCCGAGATCGTTGCGGGGAAGGCGGCGCGCCCGGCGGACCTGATCGTGTGCCCGGGATCGGCCTCCCAGCCGCGGGGCGGATTCCCCGCCTCTGTGGGGAAGATGGTGCTCGATGAGGGGAAGGTCCTCAGCTGCGAGATCGTCTCCCTCAAAGGCGATATGCTTATGAGCCTGCCGAAGCCATGAGTAGGGGCTGACGCACATCTGGCTGCCTAAAGGCCGGATGCAGGGGAGGGCGATCGGCTGTCAAAAGCACAATCGTAAATTCAGGCGATTGCATCGGTGCCGAGGATTTGCGGAGATGGTGAGAAAACGCATCGGTGATTTCGGGATTTTCCGGAGTCCTCCCATCAGGCACGATGGAAAATCATAGAAGCGAAAACAAGGCGCCGATTTGCCGGAGGCCCCCCGATGGGGAATGTGTTCATTAGAGCCACTAGGGAAAGCAGATTCGCGCACGGTATTGTTGCTCTGCCTGAGATGCGGTAAGATACAGCAACTGGGCTGGCCGTAAGGCCCTGGTCCACCCTAGGGCGGGGACTATATCCCCGCCACATCTGTCTCTATGGGGGCGTCTGTTGTCTGAGCCGAGCATCTTCATCGACGAGTCGGGCGACTTCGGCGCCTACGAGTTCCACGCGCCCTACTACCTCATCACCCTTGTGTTCCACGATCAGGCAAAGGACATATCAGCCGGCATTGAGCACCTCAAGCGCTAGGTCGTGGAGGCTGGCTTCGACCAAGGGCACGCCATCCACTGCTCGCCGCTCATTCGCCGCGAGGAGGACTACCGCTACCTTGATGTGTTGGAGCGGCGCAAGCTCTTCCGCCACCTGTACGACTTCGCAAGGCTCGCCGACATCCGCTACAAGACCTTCGTCTTCGAGAAGCGCGAGATCAACGGCCATGATGAGCTCGTCACGCGCATGTCGCGCGAGGTCGGCCTGTTCGTGCGGGACAACCTTGAGTTCTTCCAATCCTTCGACCGCCGCATCGTCTATTACGACAACGGCCAGAAGGAGATCACGAATCTCGTCAACACGGCCCTCAACGTGCTCATCGACGTCGAGGTCCGCAAGGTGCGCCCGTCGGACTACTGCCTGTTCCAGGTGGCGGATCTCCTCTGCGCGCTGGAGCTTGCAAGGCGAAAGATGGCGTCCCCGCAGGGCATCAGCAAGTCGGAGGAGGAGTTCTTCCAAGGGCCGAGGAACCTCAAGAAGAACTACCTGCGCCCCATAGAGCGCAAAAGGCTCTGAACGCCATTTGCAACTACTAGATCGTATGGAGGAACCGCGTCGTAAAGAGCCTGGGATACCTCGGCGACCTTGAGAGGGGCTGGGGCGAAGGCGAGCTTCCGCGCTGCAAGCAGATGGGGGTCGAGATTGAGAGCGCCGTCGTGGTTGAGGGCTGATCGAGGGCCTTCGGCGGTCGGCGGAGATGAGCTGACCGCACGGCATGGCAAAGGCGTCGGAGCCGCCGGTCGAGGCTTTGGGCCATCCCGCCGAAGGCGTGTTTATCCTGCATAGGCCGCAACCATCTGCGCCGCCCGCTCGACGGTGCAGATGTAGTCGGCG
>CANQTB010000034.1 GCA_947626665.1 uncultured Eggerthellaceae bacterium | reverse complement strand
AACGCCCTGTGTGGAATCAACGACGAGGACCGCGCCCTCACAAGCGGCGAGGGAGCGGCTTACCTCATAGGTGAAAGCGACATGGCCGGGCGTATCGATGAGATTCAGCTGATAGGCCTCGCCATCGTCGGCGGTATATTCCACTCGCACCGCTTGGCTTTTGATGGTGATGCCGCGCTCACGTTCGATATCCATAGTGTCGAGGAGCTGTTCATGCATATCACGCGCCTCAACGGTTCCGGTATATTCGAGAATACGGTCGGAAAGCGTCGATTTTCCATGGTCGATATGGGCGATGATCGAGAAATTCCTTATATGTGCAGGGTCTTTACTCATTTTTTCTTTCTTTGGCCAACATTTATTCGACAGAGGGCTTTAACCTTTGGTATTCTATCGCATTGCGTTATCTTTCGGGTCTTGCTTGGAGATCTTATTCCAAGTTGCGGACGTGGCTGCGAGACAGGTGCCCGCAAGATAGCAGAGAAGTTCGTGGTGTGCAAAAAATCCCGTGCATTCCACCTGTTGAAAGAGGAGAACATGGCAAATATCAAAAGCCAAAAGAAACGCATTATCACCAACGAGAAATCGCGCATGCGCAATCGTGCCGTGAAGGCATCGCTGAAGACGGCGACACGCCACGTGAAGGATGCCGTAGCCGAGCAGGACGGCGCAAAGGCCTACGCTGCCGCATTGGCGGCATGCCGTTTGATGGACAAGGCTGCAAGCAAGGGCATCATCCACAAGAATCAAGCCGCAAACCGCAAGAGCGGCATTATGAAGCTCGCGAACACCGTCGTGACGGAAGAAGATCGCAAGGCCTACGTGAAGCCCGAACCGAAGCCCCAGAAGAACACCGGGAACAAGAAGGCTGCCGCAAAGGCCGAGCGAAAAGAAGCGCAGAAGAAGGCGTCGCAAGAAAAGGCGCTCCGCCGTGCCGAGACCCTCAAAGCCGAGGAGAAGGCTGCAAAGCGCAAGGCGAAGGAGGCCGAGGAGGCCGCAAAGGCAGAGGCCGCTGCCGCCGCAGAGGGAGAAGGCAGCGCCGAGTAGCAAAAAACACGGAACATCTGTTCCCTATCATCGAACTTGTGCTATGATGAGCCGCACGGTTCATCCGCATATCAAGAGTGAAACCCCGCCTCGCGGGGTTTCGTCCTTTCTCGGCCTATGCGGTCAATGAGGCGATGACCCAATCGATAAAGACCGCGTTCTGATCGGCGCCGCGTTTCATTTCCTGCTCGGCGTCGCGGGCCAAGATCAGCGCATTTCTCAATTCTTCGGCACTGAAGCGATTCGCCCACATGCGATGGTTCTTCAGGCGCCAATCGGGCTGCTTGAGAACGTGGCCGAGCGTTGAGATTTGACCGCGTGCAAGCAGCGATTGCGTGCAGATAAGCTCGCGGATGCGCGTCGTGCACATGGCGATGAGCGCAAGTGGCGAGGTGGATGACATACGCCTGAGATATGCTATGCACTTCCTCAGGTCCCGTGCGGCAAAGGCGTCGACGAATTCCCATGGTTTCACCTCTGCCGTCGGCATGATGAGCATGAGCACTTCATTGACCGTCACCGGATCGCTTCCGCGGTGCGACGTTGCGATCTTCTTTGTCTCGTTATCGAGCGTGACGGTGTTCTCGCCGACGAGCTCGATGAGCTTTTCTGCCGCCCCCTCGGTGAATACGATTCCGTGTCCTACCGCCATCGAACGAACGAGCGATGCGAGTTCATAGCGCTTCGGAGGCGAGCAATCGATCACTGCCGTCGCATCGATCCGCGCGAAAGCTTGATAAAGGCGCGTGTTTTTCGCGAGCTTTACGCATTCAAGCGCCAAAACGGTTGTCTCGCAGGGATGTTCAAGATACGTTACGAGTGCCTCGCTGTCGGCTTTCCTTAAAGATTGCCCATCGCGCACAAGCACCAACCGCTTTTCGCTTGCAAACGGGATGGTGTTGGCGGCGGCGACAATTTCCTCTCCGGTCGCCTTTTCCCCATCGAAGGTGTCTGAATTAAGCGAGATGTCACCGTATTGCGCCATGCGCACCTTCAATCGCCGGACGACCGCTTCTCGCTTGAGCATATCGTCGCCAACGATGAGATAACCCGCAAGGAGTTTTGCTGTCTTCTTGTTTTGCGCCATAGACGTATTCTATCGTATGATCATGGGGCAACCACCTCGTATTGCGTTGCAATATGAAGCTTTTCACGTGAAAATTCCAGCGTGACATCGCCATCGATGTCAGTGCGAAATACGAGGCTTTCCTCTTTTTCAAGGCGTTCAAGCGTTTCCGCATTCGGATGTCCATAGCGATTTCCGGCGCCAACCCCGATGAGCGCGATGCGCGGGCTGAGCGTTTGCGCGAGATCATCGTCAAGCGCAGCCTTCGAGCCATGATGCCCGACTTTGAGCACCTCGATGTTTCGCAGATGCTCTCGTTCTACGATCTCGGCGAGTTGCTCTGATTCCGCATCGCCGGTGAAGAGCAAAAGCTGGCCCGTAGGCCTATATTCAGCGAGCATGCAAAGGCTATCGGCATTTCCGCCCTCATCCTCATAGGCAACCGGCCAGATTATGCGAAAGGAGAAATCTCCGCATTCGAACGAATCACCGATATGCAGGCCCTTGAGGCCCTCCTGCCCATCGATCAATGAAGCTTCCTTCCGTAGATTGGAGCATGAATCGCATGGGCAGGCAAGGCAGTCATTTGCCACATAGACTGCTTCCGTCTTTGCGATTGCGAGCACCTCTTCAAGCGATCCGCAATGGTCGTCATCGGCATGCGTGATGAAAACACCATCGAGCTGCATAATGCCGTGACGGGCGAAGGCGCGACGGAGCATTTGCTCCTCATTGCCCGTATCGATGAGAATGCTCTTCCCTTGGCTTCTCACGATAAAAGCGTCTCCCTGCCCCACATTCAGCATGATCACCTCATCGCTTACCATGGTGCGGAAAACGAGGGCGATTGCAAGCAGGATCATCCCGCCTCCGACGGCAAGGATCGTTTTCCCGTAGCGTCTCAACTGGTTTTTTGTTCCGTATGCAGCACAAGCGGTGAGAATAACAGACCCGGCAACGCCAACGGGATAGGCCAGATCGCAGGGAATGGCGGCAAATGGGATAGCTGCAAGATTCTCCACCAGCATGATAAGGGGCTCAACGCCATAAAAACCAAGGGCAAGAGCAGCCCCCGTCATTGCCGGAACGAGTGCAATGCCCGTTGCCGCGAGAAGCGAGGTGAGGCAGGCACAGGTGAAAAGAGGCGCAGCAAGAATGTTGGACAACGGTGCAATCAGGGAAATCTGCGAGAAGAAGGAAGCAGATATCAGCAGGGTCGGTATAAGAGCCGCGAGCGTGATCGAAAGAGGCTCGATGATAAAATCCTTGATGATGCGGCTTCTGCATCGTATAAGACGATTGAGGCGAGGCGCAAGCAAAACGATGCCCAGCGTGGAAGATGCGGAGAGGATGAACGAGATCGAGCGCAATGCAACAGGATTGAAGAGTCCGATGAGAATGATCGCAGCCGAGAGCGCCGCAAGCGAATCCCTTCGTCGCCTGACGAAAGGCGCAACGATTCCGCAAACCACCATAATGATCGCCCGAATAACCGAGATGGGGAATGCGCACAAAAAGGCATACAGGGAAAGGCACGCAAGGAGAAGGGCTGCCTGCATCCCCCGTTTCAATGATGCTTTCGCGAGTATGCCTTGAACGATTGCCGCCACGAGGGCAAGATGTGCTCCCGAAACGGCGATGAGGTGAGCGAGTCCGCAGATGCGAAAATCTTCCGCCAACGTGCTTTTGTTGAAGGAAGAGCGATATCCAAGCGCAAGCGCCGCCATCAGTTGCCCGATCCGGCCACCCTCTTGCGTTAGGTGCGCTATCACCGATTTGCGTACTTTAAGAGCAGCTCCACGCAGGCCAAAGACATGATCTTGCCTATACTGCGTGACATTTGCCCGTGCCCACAGCCCTTCCTCGTAAGCGTATTCTTTTGAGCTATCAGGAAAGGGCATAAATGTCACGCTTGCCCGTATGCGATCACCTGCAAGAAGGTTTTCGGCGTTATCATCTTTCAAGGAAAGGCGAACATGCCTTATCCCCTGCGGAAGCCTCACCTCTGCCACCGCTTGTACTCCATACGATGTTGTTTGCGCATCTTCGGCAAGCGTAAAAAGACAATCCCTGCCCTGCTGGGGAAGCTCCTCGGCATGCACAAGGTAAGCCTGCGTGCAGCCAAGCGAGAGCAAAAGGCCAAGCAAGGCGCCTAAAGCTCCCATAAAAATTCCCTCATGAAATTGCCTGTTTTCAAAGACGGGCCGGAGGGGCCTTCCGTGATGGCTCAATAGTGCTTGCTCTCTTTTTCTCACGCTCCTTCGCTTCGTCTTCCTGCAAAGACGCGAGAGCTCTTTTGCCCCAAGAAGTGCGAACGCGACAAGCAGACAAACAAAGGCGACAATGCGTCCCCGTTCGCTGAGGGAAAAGAAGGGAAGATAGCATGCGTCGGATGCGCACCAAAAGGCAAGGGCAAAGATAAGGATCTGCGGAATCGCACGTGCGCGTCCGGTAATGCGATCCTCGCCCTCCTGAGCTTGCATCCGATCTCCTCATCATCCGATGGTGATGAAATCGGCAATTGCCTCGTATTTCTTCTCCCCGATCCCCGAAACGCGCATAAGATCCTCAGGAGAGGAAAAGGGCCCGTTTGCCTCACGTTCCGCAATGATTTTCTGCGCCGTTGCCTCCCCTATCCCCGAAAGCGTTTGAAGCTCCTCCGATGTGGCTCGATTGATATTCACCTTTCCGTTAATGACGCTTCCGGATGCCGTGGTTGCCGAGGCGCCTTCCTGAGCGCCTGTTGCGGCCGACGCGACCTCTTCCTGTGTCGGAACGGCAATTTGCTCTCCGTCCACAAGCTGACGGGCCAGATTGAGGCTTTCTTTGGCAGCCTCTTCGGTAAAGCCGCCGGAGGCATCGATTGCTTGAATGACGCGGCTTCCCTCGTCAAGCTCATAAACGCCGGGGCTTTTTACGCAACCGGAAACAAACACGACGATCTTCGCTGCAGGCGGATCGGCAGTTTGTCCCGCAACATCAATCGCCTCCGATGCTTCTTCGTTTGCGCTTTGATCAGCCTGCGCCTCTATCGTCAACCCGCCCCGGAAGGGATCGAACCAAAGAATCGCAACCGCTGCAACAACGATGATTGCGAGGCAGGCCGTGCCTATTTTCCGGAGACGCTGCCCATCTGCGGCGAAGCGCCGTGATTTGATTTTGTATGCCTCATCTTGAAATGCCATAGCTCTCCCGTTCTCACGCGAGAAAAGCATGGCAACTCAATTCGGCTTTTTGTCGCAGAAAAGCCGCTTCTTTGTCGCAGTTTTTTCAAAGCGATGTCTGATAGAAGGCGCTGCTAATGCAACGAATGAAGGGGAAGCGCCGGATTACGATATTCATGCACTTCCGCAGACGCGCAGATTTCCGCTATCCATTCGTCATACGGATAAGCTTCTTCGGCTTTCCTCACCTCGGCAAGATTCGCATGCGTTGCGGGCGAACGAGGCATAAACAAGGTGCAGCAGTCGGGAGCATCTTGGGAGGAAATCTCGTAGGTCCCGATACGCTGCGCCTCATTGATGATCTCGAGCTTGTCGTTTCCGATTAGCGGGCGAAAGACCGGCAGCGAGACGACTTCGTCAGTCGCGCAAAGGTTCTCAAGGGTCTGGGAAGCCACCTGGCCAAGGCTCTCACCGGTTATCAGTGCCTTCGCGCCAACCCGCCGTGCAAGTTGTTCGGCTATGCGCAGCATAAGCCTGCGGTAAAGTATGATTCGCAAGGATGGCGGACACGAGAGCGCGATCTCGCGCTGATAGTCGCCGAAAGCAACGACGAAAACCTTTCCGATGCAACCGCTTCGTTCAAGGACCCGGGCAATGTCATCCACCAAGTACTCCGAGGCATCGCTTGTTTGGGGTCGTCCGGAAAAGTGCACCGCATGGCAAATCGCGCCCCTTCGCGCGCAACGCCAGAGCGCTACGGGCGAATCAATTCCCGATGAAAGCAAGGCAAGCAGCGTACCGGAACTTCCCACTGCAAGCCCCCCGACACCGCGCATGCTCATGCAATAGACGTAGGAGGCGTTTTGGACCACCTCGATGCCGACGGTGACATCAGGATCAGCCATCCGGACTTTCGCTTGAGGATAGGCCTCGCAAAGGCGTGCACCGATCAATCGATTCATATCCATGGAATGAATCGGGAAGTCGGTGTGGCTCCGGCGTGCCGAAACCTTGAAAGTGGCAGGGTCTCCGGCCTCGCCCATGGCCTCTATCGCACATGCCGTCATCTCGTCGATATCTCGTGCGCATTTAAATCCGCACGAGACGCGCGCAACACCGGGAACGCTGGCGATGAATTGCGCACAGTCGAAGGCCTCTCGCTGCCCCGTTCCTTCTTTGAAGAACACGATCAAGCGCCCCGATATGCGATGGATCGTTACAAGCGGATATGCCGCAAGAAGAAATTCGAGATTTCTCCGCAAGCGCTCCTCGAAACGCGAACGATTTTTTCCTTTGAGTCCTATTTCATGATAATGCACAAGGGCTATACGCTGAAATGCTGACACAGAAAACCTTTTACCTCGTTCAAAAAGACCGTTCTTTCCCGTTTCAGACCCTTGAAGCGCTCGTCGGCGCCAGCATGGAAGGTTTCACTTTATCGGGACAGGCGGAGTGGCTAATGCTGAGTTACGTCGATCGATTCCTCATCGAACGATACGTCGCCCCGTGAGATCTCGTTAAACGCGATGGAGAGAGGTTTCTTGTCAGCCGCGCGAGCGATCTCGACAGCAGTCTGCAGCTGTATTGCACGATTGCGTTGCCCGCGCATCATATCGTTGATGTCATGCGCTCGTTTCGCTGCAAGCGAGCAGAGCAGAAAACGATCGTTGTCGGTTTCTTCTAAAAGTTCGTCGATCTTTGGTTCGATAATGCTCATAGATGCGTCTCTACCTTTACCTTTGTCGTTTAAGAGCCATTGAGCTCATGCAGTACGTAAGCTTCCAGTTCTGATGCGGCCTGATCCAAATCGTCATTGACCAGCAGCATATCATACTCCTCTTTATGGGAAAGTTCCATGCGAGCAGCCAAAAGTCGTTGATCGATCGCATGCTCATCCTCCGTGCCGCGCTCTCTCAAACGTCGTTCGAGTTCGGCAATGGATGGCGGTTCGATGAAAATAAAGCATGCTTCGGGCATCTTCTCACGCACTTGTACGGCACCTTGATAGTCTATCTCGAGAACGACCCCTTGGCCTTCGCTGATATGCGACATCACCGCATCACGCGGTGTCCCATAGAGATTTTCTGCATATCGCGCCCATTCGAGGAATCCGTCTTGTTCTACCAAACGCAAGAATTCCTCTTCCGTAAGGAAAAAGTATGAAACGCCCTCCACTTCACCCTCACGGGGCCTGCGCGTGGTGGCGGAAACGGATATCCAAAGGCGGTTGATCCTTGACACAAGACGAGCCACCAGCGTGCCTTTTCCGGCACCTGATGGCCCTGAAATCACAAAAAGCTTTCCTTGGCTCATAAACTCTTATCGTCGATCGTTAGCCCAAACGCTCGAGCAGCGCAGCGCGCTGACGATCGCCCAGCCCGCGCAGACGACGGCTTTCAGCGATCTGCAGCTCTTTCATGACCTTCTCGGCCTTCGCTTTACCATAGCCGGGAATCGTCTCGATAAGGGTAGACACCTTCATCCGTCCCATCACGGGATCGTCGCGCATATCGAGGACGTTTTTGATGTCGAGCTTACCGGATTTCAGTTCTTCGCGAATTTGCGCCCGCTTTAAACGGGCAGCCTTTGCCTTTTCTAGAGCGGCTTGACGTGCTTCATCACTTAATTGGGGGATAGGCATAGCGGCAACTCCTTCTCTATTGGCCGATGCCTGATATTAGCATGTTATTCGGGAATCATTCGGCTCTTATGAGAAAAATGGTTTGTTTTATTCGTGATAAGCGCCCTTCCTCTCATTTGAAAGACATGATTCGATGTGGAACGGGCCTTGCGTATGACATGAACTGCAGCAAATATCCCATAAGAGTTACTTCCGAGAAAACCCGCGCGGAGAATCGTCTATGCTTCTCGGTCCTCCAATTCTTCAGCAATGGCATCGAAGGCATCTGCCGGAGAGTCCGCTTTCGTAATGGGGCGACCGACGACGATATGGGAGGCTCCCGCTTCGAAAGCGGCACGCGGCGTCGCGATGCGTCTCTGATCGCCGACTTCGGCCCCTGCCGGACGTACGCCCGGCGTGACGATGAATGCTTGCGGCCCGAGGAGCTCGCGGAGCATTCCGGCCTCTTGCGGTGAAGCAACGACGCCGGTCAATCCTGCGCCCTTTGCAAGAAGCGCCTGGGCACGAACCTGATCGGTGATGCCACGCATGACGCCGACCTCGGCAAGAGCGGCCTCGTCCATGCTTGTCAAAACGGTGATGCCCAGCGTAGCAGGTTCATCATGACCACGATCCTGCGCCCCTTGTCTGGCACCCTCCACGGCCGCTCTCATCATCGTCGTGCCGCCAAGCGTATGCATCGTAATCATGTCCGCACCTGTTGCGGCCGCGGATCGTGCCGCACCCTGAACCTGGTTCGGTATATCATGGAACTTGAGGTCGAGGAAAACCTTGAAACCACGGCGCTTGAAAAGCGAAATGATCGCCGGACCCTCAGCATAATAGAGCGTCATGCCGATTTTTACCCAAGAGGCCTTCCCCACCAGCGCATCAGCGATGACAATCGCCTCCCATGCCGGACAGTCAAGTGCGACAATCACGCGGTCTTTTGCGGGAATCTGAGAGAAGTTCTCTAACATTTCAAGGCTCCAATCAATTCATTCACATCATCCACGCCATGCTCCTCACAATAGCGCACCATCCCGTCGATTACCTCAATCGTCGCTTGCGGGTTCATGAAGTTGGCTGTTCCGACGGCGACCGCGGTCGCGCCGGCAAGGAGAAACTCAATCGCATCTTCTCCGCTCACGATTCCGCCCATGCCGAGCAGCGGAATCCTCACCGCATGGAAGCACTCCCAGACCATACGAAGGGCGATGGGCTTCACCGCAGGGCCGGAAAGCCCGCCAACGACGCGCGCGAGCAGCGGTTTTCGAGTTTTCGCGTCGATCGCCATACCGAGAACCGTATTGATAAGCGAGAGCGCGTCAGCACCCGATGCCTCGGCGGCGCGGGCGATCTCGGTGATGTCGGTGACATTCGGTGTGAGCTTGACGATCATCGGACGATTTGTGGCATTGCGACAGGCGCTGACAACCGATTCAACGCTTTCCGTATGACAGCCGATCGTCATACCTCCCGCATCAACGTTCGGGCAAGAGATATTGATCTCGTAGGCATCGACCGGCGCATCCTCGAGTGCCTCGATGACGGCAACGTATTCGCCAAGCGAATGACCCGAAACGTTCACGATGATCTTCGCTCCCTGTTCAACGAGCCACGGAATATCCACCGCTTTCAGATGTTCGACGCCAGGGTTCTGCAAGCCGATGGAGTTCAGCATTCCGGACGGCGTCTCAGCGATGCGCGGCGTCGCGTTTCCCTCCCACCCATGGAGCGAAACGCCCTTCGTCGTCACCGCGCCAAGAGATGCGACGTCAACGAAATCGCCATATTCGCGTCCGGCGGCAAACGTGCCCGAAGCCACCGTGACGGGGTTTCTCATCGTGAGCCCGCCGAGGTCGACTGCCATATGCACCATTACCACACCACCTCCCGCGCGTCGAACACCGGGCCATCGACACATGATCGCTTCAGACCGCTCGTCGTTTTCACAACACAGGAAAGACAGGCCCCGATACCGCATGCCATCCGCCTCTCGAGTGAGACCTCGCATGGCACGTCATGTTCTGCGGCCATGTTCGCCACAAGCCTCATGAGCGGTTCTGGGCCGCAAACGGCCAGATAGCCATAAGGGCGGCCTTCGCTTTCCGCCTCTACGAGGGCCTTCTTTACGAGAGGCGTGCAAAATCCCTCGAATCCGAAGCTTCCGTCGTCGGTCGAGCAGCGCGGCGGCTCTTGCAGCAGTGCTTCATAACGGCTACGCGATACGAGGGCCTCGGCCGTCTGGGCCCCAAGCACAACGTCCACCTCCCTCTTCTCGGCAATCAGCTTCTCCGCGAGAAGGAACAGCGGCGCAGAACCCACGCCGCCGGCGACGAGGAGCGTGCGGGAAGCAGCAGCGGGCGGGCGCCATGGGCGCCCGATGGGTCCGATCAATTCAACGCTCTGCGACGCGCTGAGGGCCGTCATATGCTCCGACCCGAAACCAACAACCTGATAGAGAATCTCGACAAGGCCGTTTTCCACTGAGCGACCATAGATGGAGAACGGGCGACGAAGGATATGATCGTCCATGGCCGGAATACGCATGTGCACAAACTGTCCGGGTTCGATGGACCGAGCAATGCCCGAAGCTTCCAACGTCATGAGATACAAGCCCGGTCCAACCGGCTCGTTGGCTCGAATAAAGGCGGGCTCGCTTATCGGCTTTGTCATGGCGCACACCTTTCTTTACGCGGCAAGAGTATCATCAGGGGCCTTCCACTGTGGCAGGTCCTGCAACGCGACGATATCCAATCCGCTCTCTTGGACCACTTCCATGGCGGCAACCATCGCCTGAGCTGCCGCGAGTGTGGTCATATAACTCACGCCATAGCGAATAGCGGCCATGCGCAACTCGTAACCGTCATCACGGGTCGCCCCGCCATAGGGAGTGTTGAGCATGAGGGTGATCTCTCCGTTGGCGATACGATCGATGATGGTCGTTGATCCTTCATGGATCTTCGAGACCGATTCGCAGGCAATCCCAACGGCGGCAAGCGTGTGAGCAGTGCCTTCGGTCGCAAGGATATGGAAACCCAAGCGGGCGATATCGCGCGCAATAGGCACCATGGAGCGCTTGTCGCGATCGTTCACCGAGATGAACACCGTGCCCTTGGCCGGTTGCTCATAGCTGATTGCGAGCTGTGTCTTCATATAAGCCGCGGGGAAATTGCGTGCTATGCCCATCACCTCGCCGGTGGATTTCATCTCAGGGCCTAAAACGATGTCGGAACCGGGAAAACGTCCGAAAGGCATAACGGCCTCTTTTACCGAATAGTAATCGAGTCGCCGATCGTCGGCCGGCAGGCCGAAGTGGCTCAGCTTTCCGCCCACCATGATGAGCGCCGCCAATTTCGCAAGCGGAACGCCAGTCGCCTTCGACACGAAAGGCACAGTGCGGCTTGCGCGCGGATTCGCCTCTATCACATAGATCACGGTGTCCTTTATGGCGAACTGAACGTTGATGAGGCCCTGCACGCCGAGCCGCAGGGCGAGGCGTCGGGCGATGCCTCTCAGCTGTGCCTGCACCGCCTCGGAAATGGCGAAGGGAGGGGTGCAGCAAGCAGAATCGCCCGAATGGATGCCCGCCATTTCGATATGCTCGAGGATGCCGCCTACATAGACCGATTCCCCATCGCAGAGGGCATCGAGGTCTACCTCCACCGCTCCTTCAAGGAAACGGTCGAGGTAGACCGGATGATCGGGAGAGATGCGCGCCGCCTCGCCCATATAGCGCTCCAGCTGGGCGCCGTCGTAGACGATCGCCATTCCCCTGCCGCCGAGCACGTAGCTCGGACGCACCAACAGGGGAAAGCCAATGTCGTCTGCCACTTGGCACGCCTCTTCGAAGGTGGACGCCATGCCGGCGGCGGGATAGGTGATGCCCATCTCGTCCATGATGGCGGAAAAGCGATCGCGATCCTCCGCAAGGTCGATGGACTCAGGGCTTGTTCCGAAGATGGTGACGCCCGCATCGGAAAGCGGCTTCGCGAGCTTAAGCGGCGTCTGGCCACCGAGGGTGACGATCACACCGTCGGGGTTCACCACATCCACGATGTCCATCACGTCCTCGTAGGTTAGCGGCTCGAAGAACAGCATGTCCGATGTATCGTAATCGGTTGAGACGGTCTCGGGATTGCAGTTCACCATGATGGTTTCATAGCCGGCGCCGGCAAGGGCATAGCTTGCATGCACGCAGCAATAATCGAATTCTATGCCCTGCCCGATCCGATTCGGGCCGGCACCGAGGATCATCGCGCGGCGACGCGTTTTCGGCGCGACTTCATCCTCATCGGCGTCGTAGGTCTTATAGTAATATGCCGTTTCGCTGGGAAATTCGGCAGCGCAGGTGTCCACCGCCTTGAAAGCCGGACGCACGCCTAAAAGCTTGCGGCAGGTGCGCACCGTATGCTCATCCGAACCCGTCAGGCAGGCGATCTGCACATCGGAAAGCCCGAACTGCTTCGCCACACGGAAGCCTTCGGCATCAAGATCTTCGATCCTCATCCCGCGCAACGCCTCCTGCACAGCGACGATGTCGGCGATTCTGCCGATGAAGAAGGGATCGATGGAGGTCGCTTCGGCAACGCGCCCTCTTTCCCATCCGCGCCTCAGCGCCTCGGCGGCGAAGAACAGCCGATCCGCAGTAGGCCGACGGATAAGCGCTTCCAGGTCTTCCTCCTTGAAGCTTTCTTCCTTGCCGTCGGCGCCGAGGCCATAACGTCCGTTTTCCAACGACCGCATCGCCTTCCCGAGGGCCTCTTCGAAGGTGCGACCGATCGCCATGATCTCACCCACCGCCTTCATGCGTGTGGAGAGCGTATCGTCGCTGCCGCTGAACTTTTCGAAGGCGAATCGCGGAACCTTCACCACGCAGTAATCGATGGAAGGCTCAAAGCAAGCCGGCGTGATATTGGTCATGTCGTTCATGATCTCATCGAGCCGATACCCCACGGCGAGCTTCGCCGCTGCCTTGGCGATGGGAAATCCCGTTGCCTTCGATGCGAGCGCCGATGAGCGCGAGACCCGTGGGTTCATCTCGATGATAACCATGCGGCCGTTTTGAGGATTGACGGCGAATTGAACGTTAGAGCCTCCGGTTTCGACGCCGATTTTCTCAAGCACGGCCAAAGAAGCCACGCGCATGCGCTGATATTCGATGTCGGAAAGCGTTTGGGCGGGCGCCACCGTGATGGAGTCGCCCGTATGGATGCCCATGGGATCGAGGTTTTCGATGGAGCAGACGATGATGCCGTTGCCGACAGCATCGCGCATGACCTCCATCTCGTATTCCTTCCATCCTTCGATAGATTCTTCCACAAGCACTTCTCCGGCCGGCGACAGCTCAAGGCCCTGCGAAACGATAAGGCGCAGCTCCTCTTCATCGTGGGCGATGCCGCCCCCCGCTCCGCCGAGCGTAAACGAGGGCCGCAGGACAACGGGATAGCCGAGTTCGGCGACGATGGCGAGCGCGTCATCCACCGAATAGGCGTATCCGCTTCGCGCCGTTGCGATGCCAAGCTCTTCCATGCACTCGTTGAAGAGCTTCCGATCTTCGCCGCGCTCGATCGCTTCCAGATCACAGCCGATCATCTCGACGCCATAGGCGTCAAGCACG
>CANQTB010000033.1 GCA_947626665.1 uncultured Eggerthellaceae bacterium | reverse complement strand
GACATGGCACACAAGAAAGGGTTAGGCTCCTCGCGCAACGGACGCGATTCCCACGCGCAACGACTTGGCGTCAAGCGATTTGCCGGTGAGTTCGTTCATACGGGCAACATTATCGTACGTCAGCGCGGCACGCATTTCCATCCCGGCGAGAACGTCGGTCGCGGCAAGGACGACACGCTGTTCGCGCTCTGCGACGGCACACTCGAGTTCACAAGGGGCGTGAAGCGCAAGATTCATGTTCATCCTGTCGCTTAACGGATTTTCACGTATTTCCATTACCCCTTACCCGGTAAGGGGTATTTTTTTATAGAATGGCAAAACACGCAATTCGTGTTGAGGCGCACAATGAAGGCGCACAATGAAGGCGCTTCATGAGGCGCGCGGTAAAGATGCGTGACGAAGGTGCTTTGAAAACCAGAGGAAGCGAATGTTTGTCGATCGGGTTCATATCTATGTGAAAGGCGGCGATGGCGGCGCCGGCTGTATGTCGTTTCGTCGTGAGGCCCATGTGCCGAAAGGCGGTCCGGATGGGGGCAGCGGCGGCTCGGGCGGAAACGTTGTCGTGCGTGCCGACACCTCGACATCATCGCTTATTGAATATCGTTTCAAACATCATTTCAAGGCGAGCCGCGGCACCCATGGGAAGGGTTCGAAAATGGACGGCGCTCGGGGAGAGGACCTCATCCTGCGCGTTCCCGTCGGCACGCTGGTCCGCGAGTATGACGAGGGCACCAAGGAAACCGGCGAGGTCATCGCCGATCTCACGCACGAGGGCGATTCCGTCATCGTAGCCAGAGGCGGCGTCGGCGGTCGGGGAAACACGCATTTTGTCACCTCGACGCGTCGGGCGCCCGCTTTTGCGGAGCTTGGCGAGCCAGGGCAGGAGATGTGGATCGAGCTTGAGATGAAGCTTCTCGCCGACGCGGCGCTCGTCGGCATGCCCTCGGCCGGCAAATCGTCGCTTATCGCTAAGCTTTCCGCCGCTCGTCCGAAAATCGCCGACTATCCTTTCACGACCCTTGTGCCGAACCTCGGTGTGGCGACCACGGGTGACGAGAGCTTCGTCGTCGCGGATATTCCGGGGTTGATTGAAGGGGCGCATGAGGGGCGTGGCCTTGGCCATGAGTTTCTGCGGCACATTGAGCGATCGGCGCTCATCGTGCACGTGGTGGATATGACCGGCGGCTTCGAAGGACGCGATCCGCTTATCGACTACGATGTCATCAATCGCGAAATTGCCCTGTATGCGGCCGAGCTTGCCGATCGTCCTCGTGTCGTGGTGGCGAACAAGATCGACGTCGCCGGAACCGAGGGGGCCTGCGAGCGCCTCGCCGAACGCGTCCGCGCCGACGCTCTTGCCGAAGTGGGGGGCGACGAGTTCCTTCTCGGTGAAAGCAAGACCGATCCAAAGCTTTACCGCATTTCGGCGCTTACGGGAGAAGGCGTTGAACAGCTGAAGGCGGCGCTCGCGACAAAGGTGGCGACGATCCGCGAGGCCCAGCGCGAGCTGGCAGCCTCTCAGACACGCTATGACCATGTGTGGGAGCTCAAACGCGACGAGAAGGACAAGCAGTTCCATGTGCGCAAGCTTTCCGACGGCATCTTCCGCGTTTCGGGAGGCGCCGTTGAGCGTATGGTTGTGCAGACCGACTGGGAAAACGAGGAAGCGATCGCATTTTTGCAGCACCGTCTGCGCCGGATGGGAGTCGATGCGGCTCTTGAGGAAGCCGGAGCGCAGGACGGCGACGAAATTCGCATCGTCGGACGCGCTTTTACGTTTGAATCGGCTTCGTCGGCCGATCCCTATCGGGAGCTCGACCTATGATCGATTGGAAGGAAAACCCAACGTCTGCGGGGGAATCGTCAGACCAATCGTGCTCCTGCGTGGCGAACAGGGCGAAGGATGCGAAAATCATCGTTATCAAGATAGGATCTTCCACCCTGACCGACGGGCAGGGTAAGCCGGACTATGTCTATCTGCAAAGCATCGCCTCGCAGGTTTCGGCGGTGAAGCGGGCGGGATGGAAGCCGATAATCGTCACGTCGGCGGCGATCGCTTGGGGCCTCGAGGCCCTTGGCATCGGTAGCCGACCGACCGATATGCCGGGGCTTCAGGCAGCGGCATCGGTGGGGCAAAGTGCGCTTTCTGCGGCATATGCGGAGGCGTTTTCCGCACACGGTCTTCTCACCTCGCTTGTCTTGCTCACACGCCGCGATACTGCCGATCGCCATGCCTATCTGCATGCGCGCGACACCTTCGAACAGCTGCTTGCGTGGGACGTCGTTCCTATTGTGAACGAGAACGACACGATCTCGATCGAGCAAATCCGTTTCGGCGACAACGACACCCTTGCGGCGCTCGTCTCGTGTCTTGTCGGAGCCGATCTCATGGTTATCCTCACCGACATCGACGGGCTTTATGACAAAGATCCGCGTAGGCACATTGATGCTCGGCTGGTTCCGCTTGTGAGGAAGATCACCCCCGATGTCATGGAGAGCGCTGGCGATGCGGGCTCGGCTGCCGGTTCGGGCGGAATGGTAACGAAGCTGAAAGCGGCTCGCGTGCTGATGGTGGCGGGGATTCCGCTTGTCATCTGCCAAGGCCGGCTCCCGAACATCATTGTGGACGCCGCCTTCTGCGGACAACGCGCGAAGGAGCCCGGCTTTGCGCCCGATGCTGATTTTCAGGGAACATGGTTTGCAGCAAACGAGCATCCGCATGAAATCACGCCACGAAAGCTCTGGCTTGCGCTCGGCGATGCGGCACGCGGGAGGATCCGCGTTGACGATGGCGCACGCTCGGCGCTCATCGGCCGAGGAAGCTCGCTTCTTGCGGTGGGAATCACCGGCGTCGAGGGCTCCTTCGAGGATGGCGACGTCGTTGATATCATTGACACGCACGGCGTCATCGTTGCCCGTGGCAGGGTGCAGGCCGATGCCGATGAGGTTGAGCTTGCGATGGGAAGGACGAGCGACGAGCTTTTGCAGAACCGTCTGCTTGCCTCTTTGGCGGCAAAGCCCGTGATACATCGCGACGATCTCGTCGTTTTTGAGTAAAACAAAGGCGGAAGGAAAAGCATGGCAACCATCGAAGAGGAAGTGACATGGCTCGCTGAGCGCGCCGCGCAGGCCGCCAAGCAGCTCGCTCTCACGACGGAGGATGAGCGAAACGCGGCGTTGGCCGCTATGGCCCGGGCCTTACGGGAGCAAAGCGAAGAGATTCTTGCCGCCAATGAGCGCGATGTGGCAGCGGCTCGCGAGGCAGAAACGAAGGACTCGCTCATCGATCGCCTTGCACTTTCTCACGAGCGAATCGAAGCGATGGCGGCTGCGCTTGAGGAGCTCGTACATCTTGACGATCCGCTCGGACGCGCCCTTGAAGAGCGCACGCTCTATAACGGCCTCGAGCTTGCAAAGGTCTCGGTGCCGCTCGGGGTGGTTGCGGTGGTTTATGAAGCGCGGCCCAACGTGACCGCCGATGCGGCGGGTATCTGCCTCAAGTCGGGAAACGCGTGCATTTTGCGTGGCGGCAGCATGGCCGCAGCTTCGAACGAGGTTATTGCCGATGTGCTTGCGCAAGCCGTTCAGCGCTGCGGGCTTCCCGAGGGGTCGATTACGGCCATCACGACCACCGATCGAGCGGCGACCGACGTGCTCATGTCGCTTCATGGGCTTGTCGATGTGCTGATCCCGCGTGGAGGAGAGGGTCTCATCAAGCATTGCGTTGAGCATTCGCACGTTCCCGTGATCGAAACGGGTACGGGCAACTGCCATGTGTATGTGCATGAAAGCGCCGATCTCGGCCTCGCCCACAGCATCGTGATGAATGCGAAATGCCGCCGCTATGGCGTGTGCAATGCGGCCGAGACGCTGCTTGTCGATGCGACGTGTGCCGATGAGTTCCTTGCGCGCGTGTTTCCCGATCTGGCTGATCGCGGTGTCGTGCTGCACTGCGATGAAACCTCGGGCACAATCGCCGAAACGCTCAAGCAGCAAAAAGCGCCGATCGCATGGCAGCCTGCGACGGACTATGATTGGGAGACGGAATATCTCGCACCCGAACTTGCCGTGAAATGCGTGGGAAGCGAGGATGAAGCGATAAACCATATCAACCGCTATGGAACGCGCCATTCGGAAGCTATCGTCGCGCGTGATGATGAGGCGATTGAGCGCTTCCTGCGGGAGGTGGATGCGGCGGTGGTGTATGCGAATGCCTCGACGGCATTTACCGATGGCGGGCAGTTCGGCCTCGGTGCCGAGATCGGCATATCCACGCAAAAGCTTCATGCACGGGGGCCTTTTGCGCTCGAAGCGCTGACATCCTATAAATATCTTGTCCGAGGAAATGGGCAGGTGCGCGCATGACGCCACATGATGTCGGAAAACGTTTCGCCCATCTCGGGGCGGACGGCGCGCCATGCAAGCTCGGCATCATCGGCGGCACGTTCGATCCCATCCATGTGGGGCATTTGCTCTGTGCGGAGGAAGCGCGGGTGGCGCTTTCGCTTGACGGCGTGCTCTTTGTTCCCGCGGGTGTTCCGGTATTCAAGAAAGACCACGAGCAGGCGCCTTCAGAGCATCGGCTGGCGATGTGCCGCCTTGCAATCGCCGACAATCCGGCTTTCGATGTGAGTCCGATCGAGATCGAGAGAAAAGGCGACAGCTTTACCAAGGATACCCTCCGTGATCTGCGGGATTACTTTCCCGAAAACGTGGAATTGCATTTCCTTCTGGGAAGCGATGCCGCGCAGACGCTCCTTCGTTGGCGCGAACCGCAAACGATTGCCCGTTGTGCCACGATCGTCGTGGTCGACCGTTTGGGAGAAGACGCGGATGGGGCGCTCGACGGGCAGTTGAGCGACGCGGGTTTTCGCATCGTCCACCTGCACCTCCCCGATGTTGAGATATCTTCGAGCGAGCTGCGGAGACGATGCCGCGAGGGCATCTCGCTGCGTTACCTTGTCCCCGAGGCGGTTTCGGCCTATATCGCCGAGCATCGCCTTTACGGCGCCGAAGAAGCGAAGGGCAGCGCCACGGAGGAAAACGAGGGTGAAAATGACAGGGGCGAAACCGCAGCAGATGGAGAAGATGCGTTAAGCGACGAATTCTATGGGAAACGTCTGAAAGATTTGCGTAAGCGGGTGGGCAAGAAACGTTTCGCCCACATTCTCGGCGTTGCGGAAGAGGCCGAGCTTCTGGCACGCACCTATGGTGTGGATGCCCGTAAAGCGCGGCTTGCGGGCCTTTTGCATGATTGGGACAAAGGGCTTGATGACGAGGGGATTCGCGCACGCGTACGCGAATTGGGGATCGAGGGCGAGGTCTCATCGTGGGCGCTTGAGATGGCGCCGGCAGTCTTGCACGGCGAAACGGCGGCATGCGCGCTTTTCCGTGAATGGCCGCAAATTCCGTCTGACGTCATCGATGCGATCAGAAAGCACACGGTGGCCGACGAGGAGATGACCGATCTCGATAAGGTGGTCTACATCGCCGATGCGCTCGAGCCGAATCGCCAGTTCGGCAGACTTGACGAGCTGCGCGATATGGTTGGAAGAGCTTCGCTCGACGAGCTTTTTTTCGAAACGTATAAATATTGGGTACAGCTGATCATCGAACGGGGAAGGCTGCTTCATCCCGATACGATTACTCGATATAACGCTTTTGCGACCCAACATGCATCCAAGAAAGGAGCGTCCGCGTGACCGAGAGCAGGAAAACGGAACAAGGGGAAAGCAAGCAGAATTCGCGGGAATGTGCTCTTCTTGCGGCGAAGGCCGCCGATGAAAAGAAGGCAACCGACATCATGGTGCAGGACGTGCGAGAACTCGTTGGCATCACCGACTATTTCGTCATCGTGACGGCGAAGAACAATCCACAGGTGGAAGCGATCATCGAGGCGATCGAAGAGGCGCTGCAAAAAGAGGCAGGCGTCACGCCGCTTCATCGTGAGCATTCCCGTGATGGTTCGTGGACCCTGCTCGATTACGGCGATGTGGTCATCCACGTATTCCAACCGGAAACGCGCGAGTTCTATCGTCTTGAAGCGCTCTGGAACGATGCGCCGGTCGTCGATTTGGCAGCGGAGGCGGGCCTTGATGACCTCGTCTATTCGGATCGCATCGCCCGACTTCTCAGTAAAGACGCCGTGCTATAACATTACGCGTATTGAAATAACACGTAATATACCCTATAATATCCGTGCAGCCACAGTCCTCCCTCGATTTAGGAGGAACTATGGCTTCTTTCGTTAGCACCTGTGCCTGCCGCGGACGCAAGCCTGCGGGGATTGTCGGAAGGCACCATCTTTCTCGCCAGCATTTGATTTCTCGGCTCATTCAGAATAGAGCACAGCCCCGCTTGATCATAGCTCCCACTGGCTATGGCAAAACGTCCGTTGTCTTTGAATATTGCGATCTTGTTTGGCGTTTTCAGCACGTGTACTGGGTCGATGGATCCTCGCCGTGCTTCCTTCGCGACCTTGATGGCGATGCGCTCTTTGACGGATTCGTTCGGGGCGAGGCAGTGCCGTTTATCGTCGTGTTCGAGGATGTGCCGTTGCTCGAAGGTCTCAGGGCCCAGATGTTCGTCGATCTTCTCGAGCGTCTTTTAGGAGCCGGAGACGAGGTGATCGTCACGGCGTTGCCTTCCCATGCGGATTTTCAGGATTTGCTGAGCGATTGCCTCATCCTCCAGCCGGTGGATCTTCTCCTCACCGAAGAGGAGATGATTCGCGGCGATTCGGGGCGCGGCAGGGCGACAAAGTTGGCGCTCAAGAGAGAAGAGGCGGGCAAGAGCCATCTTTTCGAGACCGTCAATTGGAATCGCGGTTCTGCAGAGGGGAGTGAGGCGGGAAGCGACGAATGGGCAGAGAACGCAGAAGCGGTTCGCGTTGCCTGTCTTTGCTGGAACGAGGCAGGGGAGCGCGTGCTTCTTAAGGGCATGACGACAGAGGACTACGACGAACACGATGCGCTCTGGGTGGTTGGGATAACGCTTCTTGGAGCGGGGTCGTTCGACGACCTTGAAATGATCTTTGCTCGGGAGCTTTCTGCCCGAGCGATCATGCGCCTTGCAATGCGCTACCCCCATTTGGGCATCGATCAAGATAATGAGCGGTTCTCCGGCGCACTTTTCGAACCATCGGTTCTGCGAAGTGCTTGGCAGCCGTTTTTCAAGCAGGTTTTAACGGAGAACGGCATTCGCGCAAAAGACAGCGTTACGGTAAGCATCGCCGATCTTTTGATTGCAAAACGCCGGGGACGCCGCGCAAGTGATCTTGTTGTGGCCTTTGCGACGAAAACCGCCGGCGCCACGTGGCTCGCTCGAAGGGGATGGCAGCTTATCGAAGGTGGCTTGCCCCAAGCGGTTTACGATGCGGAACGGGCGATTGCCAAAGGCTCCTATCCTCAGAAAGGCGCACTGCGGGCCCTTGGATCATGGGCGGCTTCGATCGTTTCCGACGGCAGGCATGCGCTTGCGCTCGCGCGAGCATGCGCCTTCGCGCCTTCGGCGTTTCCGCAGGATCGGGCGCTGTGCGCGATCCTGCTTGCGCGTACGGCCCCTCTTGAAATGGCAGAGCGCTCCAAGGAAATGCTTGAACGGCTTCTTCAGGAGACAGGCGGGGGCAATACCGATCGGCTTTACGGGGAAGAGGGATGGCAGAGCGCAAAACGCGAACGTCCTTTTGGTGAAGATGCAGCGATGGCCGATTTCAATGGGCAAGATGAAGGGTCCGGCCGTGTGCGGGCCGAAGCGAAAGACAAGGATGAAGGAAAGCCCGATTGGAGCGTGCTCGCGAAGATCGTTTGCGAGCTTCGCGAAGGGCCTCTCGCCGCGCTCAGCGCATGGAGGTCGCTGCGGGAGGTAAGCGAAGCGGTTGCGCAAAAACGCTCGCTGATGCTGGCGGCGGCATGGATCATCGAGGAAGCGATGAGGAATGAAAGCCCCGAGGCTCCAACGAGAGGCGCGCTTCTCGAACCGACGGCCGCTTTTTCGCATGAGGGAGAATGGCGAAGCGGACTGATGATCATCGCAGATTTCGTCTCCGACGAGATGGAGCGGCAAGTGAACGAGGGGGCTCTCGAATGGTCGTGCGTCCGTGCGGCTCAGGCCCTTGAAAGCTATGCCGACCGCGAGGAGGAAGGCTTGAGGTTTCGCCCTGCTCCCTATGCGCTCAATGTCATGCATCGTTTTCTCGCATCGCTTCAGACGCAGGCCGCCGTCGTGCGGCGTGAGAGGGCGGAGCGGGATCGCAATCGCGAGGAGTATCTGGAAACACATCCCGATGCATTCCGCAACGATCGAAAGAACCCACATCCGAATCCCTACCTCACGACGGCGACCGTGCCGACGCTCTCAGTGAAGCTTTTTGGCGGTTTCGAGGTGGCGATCGGCGAGAAGCTGGTGAACGCCCGTTTCTTCTCACGGCAAAAGACAAAAACGCTTCTCGCGCTGTTGGTGCTCAATCGGGGCCGCGAGCTTTCGCGTGAGCGGCTCACTGCCTCGCTTTGGCCCGAGGCCTCGCCCGATACGGCCCGTAAGAACTTCTATGCGCAGTGGTCGATCTTAAGCCGGGCGCTTTCGATTGATGGCAGCTGCCCCTATTTGATCCGCGATCAGTTTGGCTGCCGCATCAATCGGAAGCTCGTTGTGAGCGATGTCGCCCAGTTCGAAGAGATCTGCCGGATCCTGCTGTTCCAAGCGGACGATCTCGCCGATGTCGGTGCCATCGCGGAGATGGTGTCCGAACGGTTTTGCGATGAGCTTTTGCCAAGCGACCATGATAACGAGATGATCGACGCGATTCGCATGTCATATCGCCTCAGGCTGGTCGATGCGCTTCTGGCAGGTTCAGCGCATCTCCTCGAAGCGAACGATTCCCGTGCGGCGCTCTGGTTTGCCCGTGAGGCGTTGCGACACGATAAGTCGCGGGAAGATGTGTATGCGGCGCTGATGGAGGCGCAGGTGGCGGCAGGCCAGCGCGCAGCCGCCATCGAAACCTATTTCGCGTGTCGTCGCTATTTGGCCGACGAGCTGGGAATCGATCCTTCGGAGCGAATTGTCGCGCTCTATGAATCGATCATTGGTCGTTTCGCGTAAATTGCCACTTCTTCAGCGCCGATGGTCTAGAATGGCAAAAAACGACTCCATAAGGGGAAGATGACGTATGGCAGGCTTTTTATCAAAACTCCTCACGCTCGGTGAGGGAAAGCAGCTCAAGCAATATCAAGCGACGGTCGATCGTATCGATGCGCTTGAGCCTTCGATGCAGGAATGCTCCGATGAGGAGCTCCGTGCGAAAACGGTTGGGTTTCGCGAGCGCTATGCCAACGGCGAAAGCCTCGACGACATGCTTCCCGAGGCATTTGCCGCAGTTCGCGAGGCGAGTGTGCGCACCACCGGCCTGCGCCATTTTCCCGTGCAGCTCATCGGCGGCATGGCGCTTCACGAGGGGCAGATCGCCGAGATGAAAACCGGCGAAGGCAAAACCCTCGTCTCCACACTCGCGGGCTATCTGAACGCCATCTCGGGAAACAACGTGCATATCGTTACCGTAAATGATTATCTCGCCTCGCGTGACTCGCAATGGATGGGGCAGATCTATCGGGCACTTGGCATGAAGGTCGGGCTGATTCAGAACGGCATGAAAACGCCGGAGAAGCTCGTCGCCTATCGTGCCGATGTGACCTATGGCACGAACTCCGAATTCGGCTTCGACTATCTGCGCGACAACATGGTGACGCGTCGGCAATCGCGTGTGCAACGCGGTCATTTCTATGCGATCGTCGACGAGGTCGACTCCATTCTCATCGACGAAGCGCGCACCCCGCTTATCATCTCCGGCGCGGGAATGCAGGCGGCGGATACCTACAACAAGTTCGCCCGTGTGATGCCGGCTTTGCAGGAGGGCGTCGATTTCGAGAAGGACGAGGCGAAGCGCACGATCATGGCCACCGAGGTGGGCCTTGCGAAGGTGGAATCGATGCTCGGCATCGACGATCTCTACGCCGACCCGTCGGGCCAGCTCGCCAACCATCTTCAGCAGGCGCTTAAAGCGCAGTTCCTCTTCCATCGCGATATCGATTATGTGGTCGTTGATGGGGAAGTGAAGATCGTCGATGAATTCACCGGCCGTATCATGGAGGGCAGGCGCTGGTCCGAGGGCCTGCATCAGGCGGTGGAGGCGAAAGAGCATGTGCTGATTCGCGAGGAAAACCAGACGCTTGCGACGATCACCTTGCAGAACTATTTCCGCCTTTACGAGAAACTTGCGGGCATGACCGGCACGGCAATGACCGAAGACGCCGAATTCCGTGAGATCTACCATCTGCCGGTAGTCGCTATCCCGCCGAATAAACCGATCATCCGCAAAGACGAGAACGACCTCGTCTATCGCAATATCGATGCAAAATTCAAGGCCGTCGCCGATGACGTGGCCGAGCGCCATGCCGCGGGCCAGCCCTGCCTGATCGGCACGGTTTCAATCGAAAGCTCCGAGCGCCTTTCACGTTTGCTCGACAAACGCGGCATTCGCCACGAAACGCTCAACGCGAAGCATCATGAGCGCGAGGCGCACATCGTTGCCCAGGCAGGCCGTGTCGGCGCGGTGACGATAGCCACGAACATGGCTGGCCGTGGTACCGACATCCTGCTCGGCGGCAACCCCGATGTGCTTGCCGAGGACATGCTGTATGCGCGCGGGCTTGATCCGCAGGCTGCCGAGTTCGACGAGGAGGGCGAGCCCAACCCTGCCTTCGTCACCGAGGAGGAACATGAGGCGGCTCTTGAAAAAGCGCGCGAAATCTGCGCGAAAGAGCACGTGGATGTGGTACGCGCAGGTGGGCTTTGCGTCATCGGCACCGAGCGCCACGAATCGCGCCGTATAGACAACCAGCTTCGTGGCCGTTCCGGCCGTCAAGGAGACCCGGGCACCACGCAGTTCTATCTCTCGCTCGAAGACGACCTCATGCGCCTTTTCGGCGGGAGTCGCATGGATAGCATCGCGAATATGATGGAGCGCACGAATATGCCCGAGGATATGTCTATCCAGGCAGGCATGGTCTCGAAGTCGATCGAGAGCGCCCAGCGCCAGGTGGAATCGATGCATTTCGCCGCCCGTAAGAACGTTCTTGAATACGACGACGTCATGAACTTGCAACGGAAGGCGATCTACGACGAGCGCAATGCCATCCTTGATGGGAAGAACATGATGGAATCCCTTCCCGACATCATCGGCGATGCGGTGGCTGCGCAGGTGAGCGCTGCCTGTCCGGAGAAAACGGCAAGTGACGATTGGGATCTGCGCGCTATCGACCTTTGGGCGCAGAACATGAGCGGGCGCGAGGATTTTCATGCCGAGGAAGTCGATCATGACGATGATCCGGCAGAAATCGAGGACGCGCTTTGCGAATATCTGAGCGGCATCCTTGTGGAAAAGGAGGAGTCGCTTGGCCCAGATATGATGAAAAACCTGGCAGCGCAGGTGATGTTGAGGATACTCGACACGCGCTGGATGGCGCATCTGCAAGAGATGGATTACCTGCGCACCGGCATCGGACTGCGCGCCTTCGGGCAACGCGATCCGCTTGTCGAATACAAGAACGAGGCCTATACGGCGTTTGAAAATCTTACGGCAACGATGTACGAGGACTTCCTTCGAACCCTGTTGCGTCTGCAGATCGCGGTGCCTCAGGTGCAGAACATGCCCGATGAGCAAACTCCTCTCAGCGGCAAGGTGAGCTATTCCTCGCCCGAGGCCGCCTTGGAGAACACCGGCGTTGCCGCCGGGAGAGGCAGGGGCGGCCAGCGCGCTTCTCAGGCCAACGTGCAAGCGCAAGCCGCATCCAGCCATGCGGCGCCGCCGAAGCCGGCACCGGCAAAGCCGCAAACATACATGAAGGACAAGGACGATCCCTTCGCAAACGTGGGACGTAACGATCCTTGTCCCTGCGGAAGCGGCCTGAAATTTAAAAAGTGTCACGGGAAGTAAGGGGTTCCGGTGTTCTGGCGAACACCGGAACGAGCCGACGCTGCGGCCTCTTCTCGTGCCCGATCTTTCCTCTTTTGCCCTTTCTTTCATGTACCAAAGTACACTCAGCCGGGCAACGGGGAAATCTTAGGCACGAGAAGGACCCTCGCTTTCGTGGTGAGAACCTGGAATGTATGAGAGAATTACAATATGTTAGAGCAACGAGACATAGAGAGCGCGGCGCAACGGATTGAAGATGCGCGTGCCTTTCTGCATATCGATGAGAAAATGGAGGAGCTTGCGCGGTTGGATGCCCAGAGTGCCGAGGCTGGCTTTTGGGACGATGCGCAACATGCGAGCGAAGTTTCGAAGCAGGCGAGCGCCCTGCGTACATCGATTGCGGAATACGAGCAGGCCAAACGCTTGCTCGATGACGTACGCACCGCGGCGGAGCTTGCCGCTGAGGATGAATCCTTCGGTGCGGAAGCGGATGCGCTCGCGAAGAAGCTCATGGCCTCCCTCGATGCCCTCGAGGTCGCATCGCTTTTCTCCGGGCGCTTTGATGCCGGCGATGCGATCCTCACGGTGAATCCCGGCCAAGGGGGGCTTGAAGCGCAGGATTGGACCGAAATGCTCTACCGCATGTACAGTCGTTTCGCCGAGAAGATGGGCTGGAAGGTTCACGTTCTTGACGTTGTCGCCGGCGAGGCGATCGGGCTTGACAAAGCGACGATTCAGGTGGACGGCCTCAACGCTTACGGCATGCTCAAAAGCGAGCAGGGGGTCCATCGGCTCGTTCGCATTTCTCCGACCGACGATAAGAAGCGCCGCCATACGACGTTTGCCGGCGTGGAGGTATTGCCGGTTCTTCCCGAGGACATCGAGGTCGACCTCAATCCCGCCGATGTTCGCGTGGATGTCTATCGGGCAAGCGGTCCGGGTGGGCAGTGCGTGAACACGACCGACTCGGCCGTGCGCCTCACGCATCTGCCGACGGGCATCGTCGTCACCTGCCAAAACCAAAAGAGCCAGCTTCAGAACAAAGAGGCGGCGTTTCGCGTGTTGAAGGCAAAACTCTACGAGCTTGAGGAGAAGAAGCGGCGCGAAGAGATCGATGAGTTACGCGGGCAGCGAATGGAGAACTCGTTCGGTTCACAGATTCGCAATTATGTCCTTTATCCTTACCAGATGGTGAAGGACGTCCGTACGGGCCTTGAGACCGGTGACGTAAATGCTGTGCTCGGCGGCGATATCGAAGAGTTCGTCATCGGCTATCATAAGTGGAAGGCGTCACAGTAAGCAGAGGCCACCGAAGGTATCGCAAGTATCGAGAAGGGCGTGCGAGGAAAAGGCGGATTATGGATTATCGAAAGTTGGAGAAGACGGCGAGCGGCATTCGCAAGGATATCGTCGCCATGATCGGCGAGGCAAAAAGCGGGCATCCCGGCGGGTCGCTTTCCTGCGTGGATATCCTCGTTTCGCTCTATTTCGGGAGCGTCTTACGCTACGACCCGAACGACCCTCTTTGTGCCGACCGCGATCGATTCGTCTTAGCGAAAGGCCACGCGGCACCGGCTTTATACGCAACGTTGGCGCATGCGGGCTTTATTCCCCACGAGGAGCTTATCACGCTGAGAAAGCTCGGCTCGCGCCTTCAGGGCCATCCCGATTCCAATTTGGTTCCGGGCGTGGAGGTTTCCACCGGTTCGCTCGGGCAGGGGCTGTCGATCAGCTGCGGCATGGCAAGCGGGCTGCGCCTCAACGGGCAGGATGCGAACGTGTTCTGCCTGCTTGGCGATGGGGAATGTGAAGAAGGGCAGGTGTGGGAAGCTGCCATGTTCGCCTCCCATAACTGCCTTGACAACCTCATAGCGATTGTCGATAACAACGAGCTTCAGATCGACGGAAAGATCACCGACGTTTGCAGTCCCGAGTCACTCGCCGAGCGCTTCTCCGCCTTCGGCTGGGAAGTGCGCGAAGTGAATGGCCACGACATCGCGGCAGTGATCGATGCATTGGTGAGCGCGAAAGAGGCACGGTGCGGAAAACCGCAGATGATCATCGCGCACACCATCAAGGGCAAGGGCGTCTCCTTCATGGAGAATCAGGTTTCGTGGCATGGGAAGGC
>CANQTB010000032.1 GCA_947626665.1 uncultured Eggerthellaceae bacterium | reverse complement strand
CAGCTACCGCCTCGGCGGCCTTCGCGCCGCTCTTGCGGTTGTTTCGTTGCCGAAGCGCTTCCTCGACAGCTTGCTTTTTCGCCACCTCGGAGGCGATTCGCTGGGCACGTTTCATCGCAGCCGCTTCAGCCGCCTCGCGTGCCACACGCTCCTTCTCGCTTTCAATCTGCGACACTAACGCCTCATAACCCGAAGAGACCGTCGGCGCCACGCGCCGCTTGGGTGCCGGCTCCACTGGCTTAGCAACGTCAACGGCAACCGGCGCATCCGGCATTCCCGTACGTTTCGCACGAGCCGCCTCGCGTTCAGCAAGCTCGTGTTCAACTGCTGCGCGCCGCGCCGCTTCCTCATCGGCCCTCCGCTTCGCTTCTTCCGCCTGCTCCTTTTCGAGAGCGGCGGCCTCTTCAGCTGCCAATTGGCCGGCACGTTGTTTTATCTCGGGTTCGAGGTTTTTGCGAATCTTGTCGACATAGGCGTCGGCCAGAACGCTTGCGTGGGATTTCGCCGGTATTTTCATCTCATGGAGCCTGTCGAGCAGCTCTTTGCTCGACATATCGAACTCCTTCGCCAACTCAAAGACACGCATACTTGCCATAGATCACTCCCGCTCTATTCCACCATTGAGGCCGCTTGCGCGATCTCTCTGCCGAGAATTTCTAAATCTTTTTGTGAAACGCCTGACTTCAAGGCCCGCTCGAGCTTTTTGCCCTGAGAGGCCTTCTCAAGGCAGGCCATGCTGCACACATAAGCGCCCCGTCCGGGTTTGCGGCCTGTGGGGTCGTAAACCATGCCCTGCTCGGTCCGGACGATACGCAAAAGTTCGCTCTTTTGCGCTTTTTTCCCGCAACCGATGCAGCTTCGCACGTGCGTATGTGAGCCTCCGCTTCCCATCTTATGCTTTACTCGCCTTCCATCGCCGCATGGACTCCGCAGTAGCGGCTGTTCGCACGTGCGTGATTGCGGCAACGAACACCGTCTTCGCCAACATAGGCGCAAAGGACATCCGTCTCCTCCGGCTCTTCCTCGTCGATGAGCACGTTCTCATCGGCAAACGCTCCGCCCGCAAAGCTCGCGCTCTTAATATCGATATGCCAACCCGTCAAACGAGCGGCCAAGCGCGCATTTTGACCCTCTTTCCCAATAGCCAAAGAGAGTTGATCGTCAGGAACGATCACCGTCGCGTAATTGTTATCGGGATCGATGCTGACATGCGTCACCTTGGCTGGCGAAAGGGCGTTTGCCACATAAACCGCCGGATCGTCGCTATATTGAATCACATCGACTCGTTCGTTTCGCAGCTCTTCGACGACCATGCGCACGCGGCTCCCCTTCGGTCCCACGCAGGCGCCGACGGGATCGAGATTCGGTTCACGCGAGAACACCGCGATCTTGGAACGGGCGCCCGGCTCGCGGGCGATCGACTTGATCTCGACGGTACCGTCATAGATTTCGGGAACCTCGATCTCGAAAAGACGGCGAATCAGGTCGGGATGGGTGCGCGATACGACGATTGCCGGACGCGCCTGCTCGCCTCTCACACGCGCTACGTCGTTTCCGGGAGCGCGCACGTCGATAATGAGCACCTTCAAACGCTGGTTGTGATGATAGTGCTCATTGGCAGGACGCTCGTTGCTCTCGTTCGGATTGCGCTTGAGATCGTAATGGGGCAACTCTGCCTCCACGCCATCTCGTATCTTGATGATGGTGAACTCCGGCGTTCCCTGCAAGACGGTGCCTGTCACCAAATCTCCAACACGGTCGGAAAACTCCTCGTAGATGGACTGGCGCCCCGCCTCGCGCACGAGTGAGGCAATCACGCTTTTCGCGTTCTGGGCAGCGATGCGGCTCGTGTCTTCGGGCGTCACATCGCGTTCGGTATAGGAGGCATACTCCCCTGTCTCGGGATCAGGCTCACCTTCGGGCACCATCTCGTAGACATAGATATGACCCGATTGACGGTCTATCGTCACCCGAGCATCGTAATCAAGATGAAGGATCTGCTGATAGCTTTTCGCCAGCGATGCCTCGAGTCTTTCGATCAAATAGAACTCATCGATTTTCCGCTCGTGAGCAAGCGTCTGCAACGCCTCTATCAATTCTGATGTCGCCACGACCTTCTGCTTCCTTTCTCGTCCTATGAGCTAAAGTCTATCTCGCCCTTCAAATGGGCTTTCTTGATATTGCTAAAGGGGAAGGCCCTCCTTTGTCCGTCAACCGCCAAGATGACGGCCTCGGCATCGGCGGCCTCGATTGTGCCCGTGAAGCGCGAACGCCCCTCGAGCGGATCTTGAAGGGTGAGCACGGCCTGCTCGCCAACGAAGCGCATAAAATGCTCCGGCGTGCGAAGCGGACGGTCGATCCCGGGAGAAGAGACCTCGAGAGTGTAGGCTCCCGGAAACGGATCGATTCGCTCGACGACCTCATTCACCCACGATTGGGCGCTCGTAAGTTCATCGAAGCCCACGCCACCTTCCGTGTCGATGTATACGCGAATGGTCGGACTGTGCTTCGAGCCGATCACCTCGACGAGCACAACCTCCACCTCTGGATTCGGAACAGCCTCTTCCAGAGCGCGGAGAATCTTCGTTTCCGTTGCTGTGAGCAAATGCCCTCCTTCATCTAACCGATCTATCGGCCTTCCAAACGTTCTCTGCCCTTACAAAAAAGAAAGCGGGGCAAGCCCACTTTCTTCATAATCGGAAAGTATTCATGACGCTCTCGCGCCAAACGCATGTATTATGCCATAAAGAGCCTTTCTTGGCTAGATATGCGCATCCTCGAATTCCTTCATAAAACCGACAAGGGCCCGAACGCCCTCACGTGGCATCGCGTTGTAAATTGAGGCACGCATACCGCCAACGCTTCGATGGCCTTTGATCGAAACGATATTATGGCTTTTCGCCTCTTTGACAAACAGCGCATCCAGCTCATCGCTGCCCGTGACAAACGGCACGTTCATAATCGAACGGTCTTCTTTGCGCGCCGTTGCCCGGAAGAGCCTGGACTGATCGAGAAAATCGTAGAGCAGGTTCGCCTTTTCGATATTGCGCTTTTGCATCGCAGCAAGACCGCCGATACTCTTCAGCCATTTGAACACAAGCCCGCAAATATAGATGCCATAGCATGGCGGCGTGTTCGAGAGGCTCTTGGCTTCCACCTGCGTGGCGTAGCGCATGATCGTCGGCGTGAAAGGCAGCGGATCATCGTATACCAGATCGTCGCGAACGATCACGATCACCACACCCGCGGGGCCGATGTTCTTCTGAACGCCGCCGAAGATGAGGCCGTAACGCGAAACATCCATTGGCTCCGAGAGGAACATCGAAGACACATCGGCGACAAGGGGCACATCCCCTGTTTCGGGAAGCTTGTGGTAAGTCGTGCCATAAATCGTCTCGTTCTGGCAGATATAAACGTAGTCGGCATCTTCATCGAAGGTTAGTGCATCCACATCGGGTATGCAGGAGAAATTCTGCTCCTCGGAACTGGCAACACAGCGTGCCTCGCCATAGAGCTTCGCTTCCTTGAAGGCTTTCTTCGACCACGATCCGCTGACGATATAGTCGGCTTTCTTCTTCCGCATGAGGTTCATCGGGATGGCCGCAAACTGCTGCGTTGCGCCACCTTGCAAAAACAGCACCTGATAGTTCTCGGGGATAGAGAGCAGATCGCGGATATCCTGCTCTGCGGTCTCGATGATCTCCTTGAATTCCGCCGAGCGATGGCTCATCTCCATCACCGACATGCCGCTTCCCTTGTAATCGAGCATATCGGCCTGGGCTTCACGCAGAACATCCTCGGGAAGCATCGCCGGACCGGCAGAAAAGTTGAATACACGGCTCATGACAACTCCTTTTCCCTAACGCCTCCCACCTTCTTACCATAGTTCGAAGGCTTTCATTCTCGAAACCCTTTTTGCGGTAGCAAAGAGGCGCCGATGAGCTAGATCGACATGGTCGATACGAAGTAGTCGAGTCCCCAAACCCCCGAGCTATAGGGAGTAAACAGAATTCCCAAGCATATGAGCGCGGTTATGATCACGCATGCTTTCACCATGCGCGCAAGCGGACGAGCGAGCGCTCTTCTTTCTCCGCTCGGCAGCCCGCCATTTTCCCAATAGAGCACCGCGACAGCACCCGCAAAAGACGCCACAAAGGCGAAATCCATCTGATAGCGCGCCAAAAGTCCTGCCGCTATTCCATCGAAGAGCGCGACGATGACGGCAAGCAGCAACGACACCGCTACGAAAAGCTTGAGCTTTCGGGCGTCGGACCAGATAAGGCTTATTGCGAAGAGCGTAAGCGGGCAGATGAAGAAAAGGCCGCCGAACATGTCTTCGCGCACGAGCCATCCGCCCCATGATGCATCGAAGGGCGTGGCATGGACATAGGGGAAGGTGAGATCGATGGCAGGGGGCTGGAGGAAGTAATAGAAAAAATAAAGCGCCGTCGCCTCGAAAGAAAACGGACGATGCGTCATATCGTTTCCGGTAAGGTTGTAGGCGGAACCGAAATTCAACGGCGACCCGAATCGTGCCGCGTTATACCAGCCGATCAAAGCGAAGGCAACCGCATAGGGAAGAAGAGCGCCCACGCATAGGCCGACCTTTCCGCCTTTCGTCTGCTGATTCCGAAGGACTTTCAGCCCGAGCGGTATGAGGAGAAGGCAAAACGCAAGCATCTGGGGACGCGCCGCCGCGATAGAGGCGAGAAGCAGCGAGCCGACCACGATAAAACCCGTACGCTTCAACGCAACCACATAGCAATAGGCTCCCCAGACCAAACAGGCAAGCGCCATGATGACCGGCAACGTATAGAGGATGGGCTGACGCGAGCAATAGATGATGAGGGAAGAGAAATCGAGGGCGATAATGAGAAGAAGCGCCATCAAGAGCGATGTTTGCGGGAAGAATTCCCTTACCACGCGGCACACGAAGAAGCTCACACCGATGATAAAGGCCACGATCATGACCATCGCTGCAATCGGTGTAGGGAAATCGAGGCCGGTCAGCAGATAGAACGGCAGATGAAAGACGAGGGCAGGCAAAATGCCGAAATACACGTAGTATTTCCCATCGTAGTAGGCAAGATCCCAGACGGCACGCATATGCTGGCTCAAGCGCGCACCATAATCGTACGGATTGGAAAGATGCTCTAGCTCGGCAGAAGGCTCATAGAGAAGCGAGACCTGTCCATGGGCGAGCGCCCGCGCCAAATCGGCATATTCGGCTTGCGTGCGATCGGGATGAATGTAGGATAGCCCCTGCAAACCAAACGAAAGCGTTCGCGTATAACTCGTTTGCACAAAACATGCGAGCAGAAATATGACGATGGCCACCACGGTGGCCAAGGCGATCATATGCTTCGCCCGCGGTGAATGGAGGGTCAGCTCGGCAAGGCGAGAGCGCGGATTGAAGATGCTGACAAAGGCGATAACCGCGAAAAGCAGCACGACGCGAAGCCAGCAGAAGGTGAAGGGAACCGGCGTGTCGGCATCCACCTGATAAACCGTGAGCACCGGAGGAATCGCGGGATTGCGTGAATGCGCCTCAGAGTCGATGAGCTCGAATTCTATCGCGTGGACCTTTCCATAAGCATGCAGCTGGAAGATATGGCCTTGGGCCGGATTGGGCATCACCGTGTATTCAAAGGGCGCTCCCTCCACTTGGTTGCCCTCATCGAAAAGCCGTATGGCGAATGTGGCTTTCGCGCTTGTGCGAATGCTGAGCGTCGCTATATCACGCGGTTCATCGAAGGTAACGGTAAAGGTGGAGACGGCATTGCGAAAGATCTGCTCGTCATTCTCTTCCGATCCCGAAAAGGCATCTTCGACCGTATCCGCTTCCTCGTCTTCCACTGCGGGGGCGCCAAAGGAATCGGCATATTCCTTTTCACTTACCTCGCCGGAGGCAACCATATGCGTGGTTCCCTGAATAATCTCCGGCATCAGAGAACGGGTGAGCCAATAGGGATAGTTGAACAGGGTAAGTTCCAGCACAATGACAAGGAGCGCGAAGGCAAATAGTCGCGCTCCTTGATGGTTAAACGTCTCGACCAGCTTCGACAAATCGGCCTCAAGCGGCTTTTCTCTCAGAAAGCATTTCTTCTGCTAGTGAATCCACGAGAACATCGAGCGAATGCGCGCGCCCGTTTCCTCGATGAGGCTCTCGTCGTGTTCCTTGCGCTGCTCGTATAGCCATGCATGGTCGTTGTTGCAGTCATCCATAAACTCTTTGGCGAAGCTGCCGTCTTGGATGCGCGCGAGCAGATGCTTCATCGCCTCTTTCGAAGGATCGCTGATGACCTGCGGGCCTGCATAGTAGTCGCCGTATTCGGCTGTATTCGAAATCGACCAGCGCATTTTCTTCATGCCGCCTTCATACATCAGATCGACGATCATCTTCAGCTCATGGAAGCATTCGAAATATGCCATCTCGGGCGGATAGCCAGCCTCAACGAGGGTATCGAATCCGGCCTGCACCAATGCGGTCACGCCGCCGCAGAGCACCGCTTGCTCACCGAAAAGGTCGGTCTCGGTTTCATTTTTGAAGGTTGTCTCGATAACGCCTGCACGTGCTCCGCCGATGCCCCACGCGTACGAAAGCGCGAGATCCTTGGCATTGCCGCTCGCATCTTGCTGCACACAGATAAGATCGGGCACGCCCGAGCCCTCGGTGAATTGACGGCGCACGATATGGCCCGGGCCTTTCGGAGCGATCATGATGACGTCGACGTTCTCGGGAGGCGTAATGTAGCCGAAATGGATATTGAAGCCATGGGCGAAAGCAAGTGCGTCTCCTTCTTTCAGATGAGAGGCGATTTGCTCCTCGTAAACCTTCGCCTGCACCTCATCGGGAAGAAGAATCATGATGAGATCGGCTTCCTCGGCAGCCTCAGGCACCGTCATTACCTTGAGCCCCGCCTCTTCGGCATCTGCCCATGACGAAGAGCCCTCACGCAGCCCAACCCGTACGTCGCAGCCCGAGTCCTTGAGGTTGAGGGCGTGGGCATGTCCTTGCGAACCGTATCCCATAATGGCGATCTTCCGACCTTGAATAAGCTCGGGGTTCGCATCCTGCTCGTGGTAAATCGTTACAGCCATGTTCTTTCTTCCTTTCACTCACACGGTCATTCGTTATTGTATATCAACCTCGATGCGTCACTCTTTCGCATTGCGCGACATCGCGATCTTTCCGGTACGAACGATCTCTTTTATTCCGTACGCACGGAACAGATCCTCAAGGCCCTTGAGCTTCGCCTCATCGCCGGTCGCCTCGATCGTCAGCGAATTCTTTCCCACATCGACGATCTTCGCACGGAAGATGTTCGAAACTTCCACCACTTCGCCGCGACGCTCGGGCGAGGCCGCTACCTTGAAGAGCACGAGCTCGCGTTCGATCGCGTTGTCGTTCGTGAGGTCGGAGATCTTATAAACGCTGATCAGCTTGTGAAGCTGCTTGGTGATCTGCTCATAGGCCACCTCGTCGGCATTGACGATGGCCGTCACGCGTGATTTCGTCGCATCTTCGGTCGGGCCGACGGCAAGGCTTTCGATGTTGAAACCGCGCCGCGAGATAAGCCCCGTCACACGCGAAAGAACACCCGGTTTGTTTTCGACGAGCGCCGAGAGAATGTGCTTCATTATCGCTCCCCTCCTTCCTGCGAATGCGAATGCTCTTGCTGTGCCGCCTTCGCCAGATGCTGGCCGATGCGCGTGCCCGTGTCAGCGGGATCGCTCTGCCAACGACCGCCAAATTGCTCGTCGATCTGGGCGCATGGCGAAGGCGCCTCCTTTGGCGCTGCCTCCGAAGCCACTTGTTGCGCATCCGCCACATCGGGCATTCCGGTGCGCACCGCCCCGACCGCAATATCGATGGCGCCCATGACATCGCTTAATGCCGAGCCGGGAGCAACCATCGGATAGACGTTTTGCTCACGCGAAATGGCCACATCGAGCAAATACGGCCCATCGCTTTCGAGCATACGCTGGAGGGCGCCCTCCAGTTCGTCGGGGTTTTCAATTCGCTCCCCTTCCCACTCATAGGCCGCTGCCAATTTGACGAAATCGGGAATCGGCTCAAGGAGCGTCTGGGAATAGCGCTCGTTGTAGAAAAGCTTTTGCCACTGATGCACCATGCCAAGGCTGCGATTGTCGAGGATGAGCACCTTCACGCCTACCTTGTTGATGGCAGCCGTGGCCATTTCTTGGCTGTTCATCTGGAACGATCCGTCGCCGGCAATGCACACCACCTGGCATTCAGGACGGCCGATCTTTGCTCCGATCGCCGCCGGAAAGCCAAAGCCCATCGTACCCAAGCCACCGCTTGAAAGGAAGGTGCGGGGACATTCGCGTTTGATGAACTGCGCCGCCCACATCTGATGCTGGCCGACTTCGGTCACCACGATTGAGCGATCCGGATCGAGGCGCGCGGAAAGTTCCGCCATCACGCGCTCCGGTACGATTTCCGCGGGCGAATCGCCCACCGCCGGCTGGTAGAAGGGATAGCGCTCGCGCCAGCCATTCAGCTTCGCAAGCCACTCCTGCGTTTGAGGGTGAGGTTGATCGTTTGACATCTGCGAGTCGATAAGCGAGAAAACGCCCTTCAGATCGCCGACGATGGGGATCTGCGCCTCGCGAACCTTGCCGATCTCGGCAGGATCGATATCGATATGGATGACCTCCGCATGCGGGGCAAAACGTGAGAGCTGCCCCGTCACTCGATCAGAGAAGCGCGCACCGGCGGCAATCACCAGATCGCTTTCCGTCATTGCAAGGTTCGCATATTTTGAACCGTGCATTCCCACGGCGCCGAAATTGAGCGGATGGCTTGCCGGAACGGCACCTTTGCCCATAAGCGTCGTGACGATGGGGATCTGCAGGCGCTCGGCGACACGCAGCACCTCGTCGGTTGCGCCTGACGAGATCACGCCGCCACCAACATAGAGCAGCGGGCGCTTCGCTTCTTCGATGCGCGAGGCGGCCTGTCTGATCTGCTTGATATTGCCCTTATAGGTCGGCTTATAGGATGCGAGGTTCACCTTGTCCGGATAATTGAAGATCACCTTCTCGCTGTTAAGGTCGGAAGGGATGTCGATGAGCACCGGCCCCGGACGCCCCGTCGAGGCGATATGGAAGGCCTCGCGAAACGTTTTCGCCATCTCCTCCACCGACTGAAGCAGATAGCTATGCTTGACCACCGGCATCGTGATGCCGACGATGTCGGATTCTTGGAAGGAATCCGTCCCGATGACCGCACGAGGGACCTGACCGGTGATGACGACGAGCGGCACGCTATCCATGTAGGCCGTCGCGATACCGGTGACCGTATTGGTGGCGCCAGGGCCGCTTGTCACGATGACGACGCCAACCTTGCCCGTTGCGCGGGCATAACCGTCAGCTTCGTGCACGGCCGCTTGCTCATGGCGCGCGAGAATATGGTTGATCTGGGTAGAATCATAGAGCGCGTCGTAGATTTTGATCGCTTGGCCTCCAGGATAGCCGAACACGTCGGTGACGCCCTCGGCCTCAAGGGAGGCGACGACGACTTCGGCACCGGTGAGTTCCATTCCCTGTTTGGGATTTCTTGAGCCGAGCCCGCGAGGTGCACCGACCGTCTGAGCCGTACGCATACCACGCTCGTCGAGCTGTTCGTTGTTCATCTCTTCACTCATGCGATATAAGCCCCCTTATCGGCCGATGAGACCATCGATGCATACTTTGCAAGCACACCATGATTGTGCTTTGGCGCCGGCGGTTGCCATGCCGCCTTCCGATTCGCGAGCTCCTCGTCGCTCACCTCAAGCGATAAGACGCCGTTTTCGATATCGACGAGGATCATGTCGCCCTCTTCGATGAGCGCGATCGGACCGCCGGCTGCCGCCTCTGGGCTCACATGCCCGATGGCAGGTCCTTTTGTGGCGCCGGAGAAGCGCCCGTCGGTAATGAGCGCCACGGAATCGGAAAGCCCCATCCCGACGATTGCCGCCGTCGGCGTGAGCATCTCGCGCATACCCGGGCCTCCCTTTGGGCCTTCGTAGCGGATGACCACCACGTCGCCCGGATGAATCTTGCCGCCGTTGATCGCTTCGCAAGCTTCTTCCTCGTTTTCGAACACCCGCGCGGGCCCTTTGTGCGTGAGCATGGCGGGATCGACAGCGCTCTTCTTCACGATCGAACCGTCCGGAGCGATGTTTCCGTAAAGCACTTTGAGCGCGCCGACCGGTGAAAACGGATCGTCCTTCGTGCGAACGACCTCGCCGTCGGCACCAACACAGTGCTCTTGCATATAGGAGAGGTATTCATCCATCGTGCCCATAACGGTCATCGCGCTGTGATCGATCAAGCCGAGCTTGTCAAGCTCCGCCAAAACGACCGGCACCCCGCCGACCTCATAAAGATCTGAAAGCGGACGCGGGCCTGATGGCTGTATCTTCACAAGATGGGGCGTTCGGGCGCTCGCCTGTTCCCAATCGTCCATCGTGATCGGATGGCCGGCTCCTTGCGCTATTGCCGTAAGATGAAGCACCGTGTTCGTGGAGCCACCGAATGCCATGTCGCACTCCATCGCATTGTGAATTGCCGCCTCGGTGACGATGTCGCCGATCGTGATGTTCTTCTCAAGAAGCTCCATCACCTTCATGCCCGCTTCCTTGGCGAGGCGGATGCGTTCGGAATACACCGCGGGGATGGTGCCGTTTCCGGGAAGCGCGATGCCGAGCGCCTCACAAAGGCAGTTCATCGAGTTTGCCGTGAAGAGCCCCGAGCAGCTTCCACACGTCGGACAGGCCGTGTTTTCATAGTAGGCGAGATCCTCCTCGCTCATGGTACCGGCAACCACTTCGCCCGCTCCGATGAAAAGCGTGTTGAGGTCGGTCGTCGGGCCGCAGCCGCCGCGTTGATGGCCGGCGAGCATCGGGCCGCCGGACACGAAGACCGTCGGGATGTTCACGCGCAGCGCACCGAGGATCATGCCCGGCACGATCTTGTCGCAGTTCGGGATGCAGACAAGCGCATCGAAAGCGTGGCCCTGCACGGCGCATTCCAACGAATCGGCGATGACCTCGCGCGATACGAGCGAATAATGCATGCCGTCATGGTTCATGGCGATGCCGTCGCAAATGCCGATCGTCGAGATCTCAAACGGCACGCCGCCGGCCATATAAATGCCGGCTTTCACCGCCTCGCCGATTTTATCAAGGTTGTTGTGACCGGGAATGATGTCGTTTGCGGAATTGAAGACGGCGACGAGCGGGCGCTTCATCTCCTCGTCGGTGATGCCGTCAGCTTTCAGAAGACTGCGGTGCGGTGCACGCGCAACGCCCTGGGTGATCTGGGCACTTCGCAGTTCAGCCATAAAAAACTCCTCTCGATCCATCGAAACGCGCTGACATCGAAAGGAGGCCCGCGGAGCTACGCTCCGCATCGACTGGTAACGGAAGTCGCCGGTTCCAACTACTTGCCCTCACGTACACGTGAAGATCGTCCACGGCACACAAAGACGTTCGCTAAAACTGCTCGGAGGCGGCTTTCGGAACACCCACCGTCGGCTTGCAGCAACCGCCGACTCTCTTCGAGATGGGCTAGCCCCTACTTTTCCTCGTCAACGCATTACGTTATATGGTTGTCGGCAACAGTATAGGGTCTTCTCTTTTTTTGACAAGCCAAAACATCGGGTAAATGAGAAACCTTCCCAGAAGGCAAACGTCTTAGAGCGCCTTAGAGCGTCTTAGAATGTGATGCCAGCGATGATTTCGCTGAGCAGCCGATCGAAATCCGCCGCCTTCCACTCCCCCACATCGCGCACCTCGTCGTCATCAGGATTTGCCCCCTCAATGCCGCAGGCCATATTTGTGCAGAGCGATATGCCAAGCACCCTCATCCCCACATGGCGCGCCGCGATCACCTCTTCGACAACAGACATGGCCACTGTATCGGCGCCAAGGGTGCGAAACGCGCGAATCTCGGCAGGCGTTTCGAAGCTTGGCCCTAAAAGCCCGAGGTAGGTGCCCTCGTGGGCTGCGATGCCGAGACGGCGCGCCGCATCGAGGGCAAGGGCGCGAAGATACGGATCGTAGGCCTCATAGAGCGAAACGAAACGTGGCGCGATCGCGTTCGCCTCCTGTCCGACGAGCGGGTTCCTCCCCGTGAGATTGATGTGATCGCGCATCACGCAGAAATCTCCGACATGGTAGGCTTCATTGATCGCACCTGCGGCGTTCGTCGTGATGAGAATCTCTGTGCCCATACGTTGCATGAGCCAGATGGGAAATGCCACCTCCTGCGGTGCATAGCCTTCGTACCCATGGAGCCGTCCCTGCATGGCGATCACGCGCGTGCCCTCGACTTCTCCGGCGACGAAGCGCCCCACATGGCCAGCCGCCGTGCTCTCCCGCATATGCGCAACATCGGCGAATGGAACCTTGATGGCATTTTCGATACGATCAGCAAATCCGCCGAGCCCCGAACCGAGCACCACGGCTATCTGCGGGCGGAAGCCCTGCGTGGCAACGGAAAGCCCGCGTGCCGCCTCATCGATTCGCGCACTCAAATCCAATGCACGCAGTTGCCCGAAAATTTGCTGATCGTCCTGCTCGCTCATGGCGCTCATTCCTTCTCGCTCAATCGTTTTCTCTATAAGGCATCGCCCTCAGGATAGAACTCCCCTTCGGTTACTTTCCTCGGTCGCATGATTTTTTGCGTTTGCTTCGGCTGCGCTTTCTTCGGTTGCGTCTGCCTTCCAAGAAAGCAGCACGCGCTCACGTCCTGCGAGGTCCTGAACGGTCTTCGTTTTTATGAATCCTGTTTCGTTTGCGAGCCTTACCGCCTCCTCGAATGAGCCTTCAAAGAGCTCCACGGCGAAAAGACCGCCCGGAACAAGCGCGCGATATGCCCAGGGAAGCAGCTCGCGGAACACATCGAGGCCGTCGGCTCCCCCGTCGAGGGCAAGCAGCGGCTCGTAGTCTGCGATCTCCCTGCCCAGCTGAAACACTACCTCGGTAGGCACATAGGGAGGGTTCGACACGATCGCATGGAAGGAAGCATCCACGTTATCGCCAAGCGGCTCCCCAAGGTTGCCCTCGTGCACATGCGCACGTTCGCTCAACCCAAGGCGACCAGCGTTTTCCTGCGTCACAAGAACCGCCGTTGGCGATAGGTCGGTCGCCTCTACGACGATGCGCGCATCTTCGAAGGCAAGCGAGCAGGCAATCGCACCGCTTCCGCAGCCGATATCTGCCACATGGATCGCGCTCTCGTCGCGCGCGGATATCCAGCTAAGCACTTCCCCGACGAGGACCTCGGTTTCTGGGCGCGGTATGAGCACGCCCGGGCAGACCGCTAGCTCGATGAAGCGAAACGGCGCCTTGCCGGTGATGAGCTGAAGCGGCTCCCCCGCCGCGCGTCGAGCGATGAAGAGCGAGAAGATCGCTTTCTCGCTTTCAGTTAGCACGCGATCATTAAGAAAGGGCAAATCGGACTTCTCGCAGTCAAGAACAGAACAAAGAAGCTCGCGCGCATTCACGCCAGCAGAATCAATACCTGCCTCATCGAGTTTCTGCGTTTCCAACGAAAGCGCATCTCGCACCCGCAGAGGATTGGGAAATCGTCGATTATCGTCCATACTGCATCATCTTTGAAAACCGCTGAAGAACATCTGCGCCTGGAAAGACCGCCTGCGCTCGAAAGCAGATCATGGCGATCGCTTCGCCGCGCCATGCCCGGCACATCAAACGGCGGCCTCGAGCTTGCGCGCACGATCGGCCGCTTGGAGGGCGACGATGAGCTCATCGAGCCCCGCACCACCGGCACCGAGGAGCACCCCGTTGTACGTGCCGTTGTAGCCGATACGATGGTCGGTCACTCGATCCTGCGGGCCGTTGTAGGTACGTATCTTCTCGGCGCGATCCCCCGTTCCGATCTGTGCCAAACGTTCCGCACCCTCGGCCGCTTGCTGCTCGGCGAGCATTTTCTCGTAGAGACGTGCACGCAAAACGCTCATCGCGGCGATCTTGTTCTGCAGCTGTGATTTCTGATCCTGCGACTGCACGACAAGCCCCGTTGGAAGGTGCGTGATGCGCACGGCTGAATCGGTCGTGTTAACACATTGGCCGCCCGGGCCACCCGCGCGATAGACGTCGAT
>CANQTB010000031.1 GCA_947626665.1 uncultured Eggerthellaceae bacterium | reverse complement strand
CGCCGACGACCTTGATGACCGCCAAATGATCGTTGCCTATTGAGTTTGGCATTGTTTCCTCCACACCTGCTGCGTTTCTAGTTCGTTTCCGCATACGCGCCATCCACGGAAAGCGGCGGGAAAGACACGCGCATGACATTGGGAATCATTGTACACGATACCTCCTCTTTTGCAACACGAAAGCGCCTTATCGCTTCGAGAAGAACCGCATGAGACCGCTAGACGGCGCGCCATGTCGGTCGGTCGACGACGCGAACGTTGATATAAGCCACTTTTCCTTCGTTGTCCTCCATGATTTTCTGGCAGATCTGCTCCTTCTCATCGATGTAGTCGGCCTCGCCGAAAGCGATCTCGACGCCGTTGTTCAACACGAGAAGCGTCGACGCCGCATCAGTGGCGGAAACGGTCTTCACCTCGGCGGCGAACTCGGGGCTTAGGCCCTCGATGATGGCGAGCGCGTTGTTGACGTTCTCATCGGTGCAGAGCGTGCCGATCTCCGGCGTGATGCCGTAGGGGACGTCGGTGATGGTGAGAACACGGGCGGCGTCCTCATAGATCTGGGGGCTGAGCGTTTGCCCCAATTCCGAATCTTGCGCGGGGATGGCCATAAGCCACATCCCGTCGGAGGCGATCGCCCAATCCTGAACCACCTTCGCCTCGTTCTCCGGCACCTGCACGATGGCGGCGATCGATCGCTCCGTCACGTCGATCACCAGCTTAGCGGGAAATTCGCGGCGCACCTGCACCTGCTCAACCCAGGCATCGCGCAAAACCGATTGCTCGATTGCCCCCGTATCCACGTTGAGCAACGTGGCGCCCGGCTCGATCGACGCGAGGGCAGCCATATCCTGCGACGTGAGGTGATCGGCCCCTTGGACCGACACCTCCTCGATGGTAAATGCGGGAGAAAAATAAAGGGCGACGCCCGCGCCGACGAGAACGGCAAGACAGGCAAGCACAATGCCGATGCGCCTGATATAGCGCACATAGCGTTTTTGGGCGCGCTGGTTGCGATCGATGCGGGTCTGCCGCTCGATCTCGCCCAAGCTCACCGAGCCAAGGCCCTCGGCACGTGGCATCCCCTGCTGATATGGGGCGTAGGCGCGGCTATTCGCCGTCTGCCGGCGCGAAGCCGAGGAAGCGGACCTCGGGGGTAAGTTCGATGCCATACGCCTCCTTCACCCTCATCTGGACCATCGCCATCAGCCTTCGCACGTCTTCGGCCGTCGCTTTGCCGTCGTTGACGATGAAATTCGCATGCTTGGGCGAAATGCACGCCCCTCCGATGCGCGCTCCCTTCAACCCGAGCCGATCGATCAGCGCTCCGGCGCTTTCGGCAGCGGGGTTTTTGAAAACGCTTCCGCAGGAAGGCTCATCAAGTGGCTGCGATGATTTCCTCCGCTTCAGCGACGCCTCCATTTTCGCATGGATGAACACCGGATCGGAAGGCTCCATCGAAAGCTCGCACTCGACGACAACTTCCTGTGCGGGAATCGAGGAAGAACGGTATCCCCAAGCGATATCGCTTCCGCGATATTTCACGAGACCCTTTTTGGTTGAAAACGTGGTGACCGTGTAAACAAGCGCTCCAAGCCATTCCTTGGCTGAGCCCGCATTCATGCGGATGGCGCCTCCCATCGTTCCCGGCGTCCCGACGGCGAACTCGAGGCCCGCAAGCGATTCTTGAAACGCCTTCTGGACAACAGCTGAAAGAAGAACGCCCGCTCCGGCAATGAAACGATGGCACCCATCATCCACCTTGAGCGTGCGGAAATCCCGCCCCAAGATGATGACGGCGCCGGCAAAGCCCTCATCGGCGACCAAGAGATTGCTCCCTCGGCCGATGACGACCCACGGTATGCCCGATTCCTCGCATACCGAGCACGTTTGCGAAAGGCTCGTGAGCGTGTCCACGCGAACGAAGAAATGCGCAGGGCCTCCGATGCGATAGGTGGTATGGCGGCTCATCGGCTCGTTCGCGACGATATCGCCCTCGAAAAGCGGATCATAAAGCAGGCGCTGCAGCGCAAAAGAGTGCTGTGCCATCGGCTAAACCGTTTCCTCGCCCGCCATGTTGTTTCTCAGCGCATCCACCAGCTCACCGCCGATCGCCGATACGTCGCCCGCGCCCATCGTGATGATGAGGTCCCCCGGGCGCGCCCATGCGAGAAGCGCGGGCACCACATCCACCCGTCGCGGCACATAATGCGCACGGGGCGAGCCCGCATGATCGATGACCACCTGCAAGAACGTCTTGCCCGTCACACCGGGAACCGGCGTCTCTCCCGCTGGATACACATCCATAAACGTCACATCGTCGATGCCGTCGAAGGCGCTGCCGAATTCCTCGGTGAGAAGCTCGGTGAAGAGCGGCGCACGGGAATAGCGATGCGGCTGGAACAGCACGTGAACGCGCTCGAAATCAAGAGAAGTCGCGGCGGCAACCGTCGCGGCGATCTCGGTGGGATGATGCGCATAGTCGTCGACGACGGTGACGCCGCCAACCTCCCCCACCAAATCGAAGCGGCGGCGAACGCCGGAGAAATCGGCAAGGGCGCGCGCGGCCTGCGCGACATCCAAGCCAAGCGCATCGATCAAAGCGAGAACCGCAGCGCCGTTTTTCACGTTATGAAACCCCGGATTCTGCTTGATCGCGCTTTCGATCATGCGCCCATCGGGGAAGCGCAGCGTGAATGCCGATCCCACGCCGACGCGGTGCGCCTCAACGATTCTGACGTCCGCATCGTCAGCTTGCCCATAGGTGGAAACGTTGCTCGAATGCGCGCGCGCCAGCTCAACCAGACGCTCGTCATCGGCGCAGACGATGAGCGGGCCTCCCGACGGGAGCTTTTCCATGAATTCGCCAAATTGCCCATAGATCTCATCGAGGTTGGCATAGTGATCCAGATGATCGGCCTCGATGTTCGTGACGATTGCGGCATAAGGATCGAGCACGGTAAACGACTTGTCGCTTTCGTCGGCTTCCACGACATAGTACGGGCCTTCTCCGGAATGCGCGTTGGTGCCATAGGCGGAAACCGTGCCGCCGATGAGAAAGGTCGGCGATTCGCCCATTGCGTCAAGGACGGAAGCGAGCATGGAGGACGTCGTTGTCTTGCCGTGCGTTCCCGCTACGGCGAGCGTCCGTAAGCCCTTTCCCAAAAGGGCGAGCATCTCGGCACGATGATAGATCTTCAGGTTACGGCGATGCGCCTCGATCAGTTCGGGATTGTTTTCAAGGATGGCAGTGGAAATGACCACGCCGACATCGCCCTCGGGGATGTTTTCCGCCCGATGCCCGATGAACACACGAACGCCGGTGTCGCGCAGGCGCTGGGTGTAGCGACTTTCCCGCAAATCCGATCCGCTCACGCGAATTCCCTGATCGGAGGCCACCTGAGCGATGCCGCTCATGCCGACGCCGCCGATGCCGATGAAATGGAGGGCGTATCCCTTAGACGAATCCATCTTCTTGAAAAGGCTCCTTCCCAAAAGCGATGCCTTCATTGCTTCCACTCGTCGTTATTGTAGGGCATCGAGCGGTATGGGCACGCCGTCCGCCACAGCAACCACAACATCTGCGAACCGCTGCGCCGCGCTTGCCCCCTGTTGCGCCAAGGCCTGCGTATGCATGCGCTCGCGCGCCTCGCCGTCCTCGATGAGCGTGCAGAGAAGCTCGCGAAACGCCTCGCCTTCCACCTCGTCGTCGGAGACCATATACGCACATCCCGCTTCAACATAGGCCTGCGCGTTGAAGCGCTGGTGGTCTTTCGTCGCAAAGGGAAACGGCACGAGCAGGGCAGGGATCGCCAACGCGGCGATTTCCGCAAGCGAGCTTGCGCCTGCACGTGAAAGGATAAGATCTGCCGCAGCAAGCGCGAGGCCCATCTGGTCTTCGTAGCCGAAAACCTGCCAGCGCCTTTTCTCCTCCTCGGTGAGCGCGAGGGCCTCTTGCACACTTTGAAGCTCTTTCGGGCCGGTGATGTGAACGATGCGCAGCTTCGGAGAGGAAAGCAGCTTTTCCTTCATGGCGCATACCGCCTGATTGATATGACGCGCCCCGAGGCTTCCGCCAAATATAAGAAGCGCCAGCTCGTCATCGGCGATGCCATAACGCGCGCGGCCTTCGCCACGGTCTGCCTCGATCACCGATCTCCGCACGGGATTGCCCGTCACAAAAACGCGCCCGTTATGCTTCAAATCCTCGGCGGCATGGGCATACGTCAGGCAGACCGCCTGCGCTTTGGGAGCGAGGTATTTGTTTGCCATCCCCATCACGGAGTTTTGCTCATGGAGGACGACGGGGATGCCGGCGGCCTCGGCGGCCCGGGCAACCGGAATCGAAACGTAACCGCCGAACCCGACGACCACGTCGGGGCAGATCTCATCGAACCACGCGCGTGCCTCCTTGGTGCTCTTCATGATCTTGCGGATGCCGGTGATGGCGGTTTTCGGATGGGCACGGTCGAATCCCGAGGCCTCGAAGGCCTTGAATTCGATGCCTGCAAGGGGAACGAGCCGCGCCTCAACACCTTTCGGCGTTCCGGCAAAATAAATGCGCCAGCCGCGGCGCTCAAGCTCCTCCGCCAAAGCGAGGGCAGGATTGATGTGACCGGCGGTTCCTCCGCCCGAAAGCACTGCGTTCATCGGTAGCTTCTTCCTCTGAATTGCCGCGTTTGGGCATATTGTCGCGCTTGGGCATATTGTCGCGCTTGGGCATATTGTCGCGTTTGGGCATATTGTCGCGCTTGGGCCTGCCTGCCCGTATGCGGATAGGGGCGCGATCCAGCGGAGGCGGGTCGCGATGGAACACGATAGGGCGCGGGAACGCCGCCTCTCATGATGCGCAAATCGGCGCGCCGTCTTTCGTAGGGCTGCTGCGCTCCCTCGGCATAGGAGACGGAGAGGATGATCCCCATCATGAGCAGCGAGGCAATCATCGACGAACCGCCCGACGAGATGAACGGCAGCGGCTTGCCCGTCGTCGGCAAAACGCCGATGGCGCTTCCCATATTCAAAAACGCTTGGGCGACAAGCATGATGGAAAGCCCGCCCGCGAGCATGGCGCCCATGTCGTCCTCTGCCTTACGCGCGATCTGAAGACCCGCCCAGAGGATGACCAGATAGCCCGCGATCACGAGGATGGCGCCGAGAAGGCCCAGCTCCTCCCCGATGATCGAGAAGATGAAATCGGAGTCCGAAGCGAAAAGGTATTGGTATTTCTCGTGGGAGTTTCCCAAACCGACGCCGAACAGCCCGCCTTCTGCGAAGGCATAGAAGGAATGAATGATATTGTACCCCGCATCAAGGCCGCCGGCGCCGTCGTTCCACGGATCGAGAAACACCATGCGCCCGCTGCGGTAGCCGCTTCCCAGAACGGCAAGTGCGCCGAAGACGAGGCAGCAGCCGATCAACGTCGCAAAGGCGCGAAACGGCACTTCGCCAAGCCACATCACGGCGAGAATCCCCACCGCGCACACGAGCGTCGTCCCAAGATCGGATTGCGTCGCATAAAGAAACATCAGGGGCGCGAGGATGAAGAGCAGCGCCTCCACCAAAATGATGCGCGCGTCTGCTTCATGATTGCGCGCTTGGCACATCAGTTTCGCCGCCATCAACACCGCGGCAATCTTAAAGAATTCCGAGGGCTGAATCGCCACGGGGCCGAGCTGAAGCCAACGCTGAGCACCGTAGACGCTTTTTCCAGAAAGTGCCGTAAGAAGGATGAGGAGCACCGAAAGGCCCCAGATCGCCCACGTGAGGTTTCCCGACCAAATATGGTAGGGAACAAAACGGAAGAGCACAAACGCGCAAATGATGCCCACCACCGCAAACACCGCTTGGCTGATGAGGCTTTTCGCCGCCGGCTCCCCATTCACGAGATCGGTGATCGAGGAAGCCGAATACACCATCACCAGCCCGACAAGCACGAGGCCAAGCGTCGCAAGCATGCAGGCGATACGCGGCACGCACACATCAAGCGGAAGGGCCCGCGGAGCTTTTCGCTTCAGCAGGCTCACAAGGCGCGCTCCTTCGCACGCTCGGCAACGATTCGCTTAAACACCTCGCCGCGCTCCTCGAAGCAGGAAAACTCATCGAACGAGGCGCACGCGGGAGAAAGAACCACGACGTCGCCCGATTCCGCGATCGAAAGCGCCTTGCTGAGGGAATCGGCCATATGCTCGCCCCGCATGACGACGATCTCGTCGGAAACAGGCCGGAACGCCTCATAGAAGCGCTCGCCCGCCTCGCCATAGCACACGACGCCTTTGGTATGGCGCCTCGCCGCATCAACGAGTGGGCCAAGATCGGTGAACTTGTCGCGCCCGCCCAAAAGGACGATCGGTCGCACCGGCAGAAATGCCGTGAGCGCAACGAGCGTTGAGTCCACGTTGGTCGCCTTTGAATCGTTGTAGAACGAAACGCCCTGAACCTCTCCCGCAAATTCGATGCGATGCTCAAGCGGTTCAAACGTCGCAAGCGCGGCGGCAATTTGCTCGGGTGTGGCCCCAAGCGCATGAGCCGCCATCGCCGCCGCAAGGGCATTCATCTGGTTGTGCTCCCCTTTAAGCTTCAGATTCGCCAGCGGCGCAAGCACCGTTTCCTCTGCGCCATAAGCCACGACAAAGGAGCCGTCGCGAACGAAGGCCGCCCGTTGCGCCCCGCAGGGCCTGCGCATATCGCCGGAAATGCCCTCTGCCGTTCCCAGTGCGATGATGGGAAATGCAGGCGGATTCTCCGCTGCCCTCATGGCGCGCAAACGTGCGCGAATCTCATCATCGGTCGCATTGAGCACCGCCACCGCATTCGGCACGGTTTCCAAGTTCGCGAGGATCTTCATCTTCGCATCAGCGTAGTTTTCGAAACTCTTGTGCCAGGTGATATGGTCGGGCGTGAGCGTGAGGATGACCGCCGCATCGGGTGCGAAGCGGCTCGTTGAGGCAAGCTGGAACGACGAGGTCTCCACCACATAGACGTCGGTTGTGCCGTTTTGCACCGCATCGATGCACACATCGCCGATATTGCCCACGGCGCTGGCGGCCAATCCGGCGCCCTGCAGCAGATGGGCGGCAAGGGCGGTCGTCGTCGTTTTGCCGTTCGTTCCTGTTATCGCCACCCAGCGCGACGTGCGTTCGCTTTCTCGCCAAGCGAATTCCACCTCGCTGATAACCTCGGCGCTTGCGCTCTGCGCGCTCTGGTAGAACGGGCTGAACTCAGAGATGCCGGGGCTGGCGATGCAGCAATCATAGGGGCCTTTCACCTCTTCGGTATCGAAGAGAAAACGAACGCCCTGCGCTTCAAAAGGAGCGCTCCATGCACACGCATCGGGGCTCTGCGGCCCGCCATAGACGACAAGCTCGTCAACCCGCGTCCCGACGAGAGGCGCCAGATAAGACACGACGGCCCGGCCGCTCTTGCCAAGCCCCAAAACCGCCACACGCCCTAAGTGCTGCGGCGCCCATTTCTTCGATTCTATAAACTGCCTTGCCATCTGCCTCGTATCTTGTCTTTCCTCTCCCGCACTCGTACCGTTTCTCTTGCGTGCGATTCTTTGCCGCAACGCGCTTAACCGCCGCACAAACCCTACGTCAGCAGAAGCTGCGCGAAGTAGATCGCGAAGCCGCATGCGGCAAGCACGCCCGATATGATCCAAAAGCGCACGACGACCTTGGTTTCCCCCCAGCCCTTCTTCTCGAAATGATGATGGAGGGGCGCCATGAGGAAGATGCGCTTGTGTGTTTTCTTGTAGTAGAGCACTTGGATGATGACCGAAACCGCCTCCGCGACGAACAGGCCGCCGATGAGGATGACGATGAATTCGGTCTTGGTGACGACGGCGAGGCATCCGAGCGCCATGCCGAGCGCCAATGAGCCGGTGTCGCCCATGAAGATATCGGCGGGATGCGAGTTGAACCACAGAAAGCCGATGCAGGTTCCCGCGAGCGCCGCCGAGAAGATGGCAGGATCGAGCAGATTCGACGAGAAGGCAATCGCCGCCATCACGATCATCACGATCATGACCGAACCGGCGGCGAGGCCGTCGAGGCCGTCCGTCAGGTTCACGGCGTTGCACATGCCGACGAGCAGGATCGAGATGATGATGAGGTAGAGCCACGGGATTTGGATGCCGAAGCTGTCGCCGGTGTTGCCCGACGAGATGATCGTTGTGAAGATGCCGAGATCAAGCGTGCCGACAAAGGGGATGTTCACCGTCGGCTCGATGCCGACCACGTTGATCGCCAAGAGAATGAAGATGATCGCGATCGCGAATTGGAAGATGAGCTTCGCCCGTGGCGTGAGGCCGAGCGAACGCTCATGGGCAACCTTTGAAGCGTCGTCGACAAAGCCGAGGACGCCGGTCAAGACCGTCGCGCCCAAAAGCAGAAGCGCTTCGGGCGTCAGGTGTCCGATGAGCAGAAGGCTCACCACCACGGCGATCAGCATGATCACGCCGCCCATCGTCGGCGTTCCCTGCTTGACAAGATGGCTCTGCGGACCGTCGGCGCGCACTTGCTGACCGATATTGCTACGGCGCAGAAGCTTGATCCATGCGGGCATGAGCACCATCGTCACGACCGCCGAGAACAGAACCGCGAGAAAAACAAGGAATGTCGGATATTCGGCGAAGATAGTAAACACTAGCTCACCAGCCCTTCCACCACACGCTCGAGTCCCATGAAGTGAGAGGCCTTCACCAATACCGCATCCCCCGCATCAAGGCTGCTCTCCAGATGCGCGAGCACGCCGGCAACGCCGTCTTCCCGAACGATCGAGGCGGCGTCCATCCCCGCGTCGCGCGCACCCTCGGCAATATATCCCGCAAGGTCACCGACGCAAACAAGCTCGTCAAGGGGCAATCTCGCGGCAAAGGCGCCGATGGATTCATGGCAGGCCCGTGCATATTCGCCGAGCTCGCCCATATCGCCCAAAACCGCGATGCGACGGCCCGACACGGCGAGCGCGCAGAACGTTTTCAGTGCCGCACGCATGGAATCAGGGTTCGCGTTGTAGGCGTCGTGCATGACGATGACGCCCTCGCGCGTGGCAAGCACTTCGGCACGCCCGCTTTCAGGGATTGCCTCATGCAACGCAGCGGCGATTTCTGAAAGGGAAAGCCCCATCGCACGCCCCACGGCTGCCGCCGCACAGGCGTTCATCATGTTGTGCTCGCCGCGCAAGCCGACCGTGCACGCCTCCTTTTCGATCGGACGGCACGCCTTTGGCAAGGGGAAAAGCGGCGTCGTCAGAGGATCGTCCGCTATCGTTGCATCAACCAAGGAGTCGTCCTGCGCCCGTTCGTCGGAAAACCCTTGGGCGCAGAGGGTAAATGCCGGACGACCCTGCTCATCAAGACGCATATCCTCCGCCCACACACGCGGAAGGTGCTCGCCCTTCACCCCGCCGAATAAGGTCCAAGGAACCTCACGCGAGATGAGATCGGCCTCTTCGATAAGCGTATCCGTCCATGCATCATCGCCGTTAACGAAGGCCATGCCACGACGATCCGGCAGGGCGCTGAGAAGCTCCGCCTTCGCTTGGGCAATGGCAAGCTGCGAGCCCAAAAGCTCTATATGGCATTCTCCAACGTTGGTCACAACGCCCCAATCGGGCTGGGCCAGGCGGCAAAGCTCGGTGATTTGGCCCTTGCCTCTCATGCCCATCTCCACCACAATCACCTGTGTTTCAGGATTGGCGGCAAGCAAAGTCTTCGGCACGCCAAGCTCATTGTTTTGGTTCGCTCTCGTCGCCACGACGGAATAGCGCGCCGCCAAAACGTCTCGCACAAGGTTTTTCGTCGTCGTCTTACCCACCGAGCCGGTGACGGCGATGACGCGCCCGCGCAATGCCTTGCGCCATTCCCGCGCCAAATCGGTGATCGCGCTTTCCGTATTGGAAACCTCGATAATGCAAGCGCCCATCTCGCGGGCAAGCGAATAGGTGGCCTCGGGCAGCCCGTGAGTTACGAGAATGCCCTTCGCGCCTTTGCGAAGCACATCATCCACGAAGTCATGACCGTCAACCCGCTCGCCTTCCAAGGCAACGAAAAGCCAGCCGGACTCGCAATCGCGGGAATCCCAGGTGATTCCCGTCATGATCGCCGAAGGATCGAGCGCCTCGACGATGGTCTGACCACCCGTGTAGAGTTCTATCTGTTTCGCATTCAGCCGCATGGGCGCCTAAGCTTCCTTCCCCGTTCCCGCGCTCTCGTCCGCACCGTTTCTTGCACGGAGAACCTTGCGCGCAACCTCGCGATCGTCGAAAGGCACCACATCGTCTCCGAGAATCTGATAATCTTCGTGGCCTTTTCCCGCGATGAGAACGAAATCCCCCGATTCGGCGATCTCGATCCCCCGCCTGATGGCCTCGGCACGATCGACGACCACCTCATAGGAGCCTTTTGCCTCTCGCATGCCGCCGACGATATCCTCGATGATCGCCCGTGGATCTTCGTGCCGCGGATTGTCGCTCGTCACCACCACATAATCGGCTGAAAGCGACGCGCGTCCCATGATCGGACGCTTGCTCGTATCGCGATTTCCGCCGCATCCGAACACGACGATCAGCCGCTGCGGGCTGAGCGCGCGCAGCGACGATATCGCCTTCGTGAGCGCGTCGGGCGTATGGGCGTAATCGACATAGACAGAGACGTCGCCCTCGGGCGCGCTTCCCTGCACGAGCTGCAGACGTCCCGCGACGGGGGCAACATCGGCAAAAGCAGCAGCGATCTTGTCTGCCGGCATGCCGAGCTGAAGCCCTATGCCAAAGGCGCACATGACGTTTTCAACGTTGAAGCGTCCGACGAGCGGATAGGTGAACCGATGCGGAGCGCCCCGCACCTCCAGTTCCACCGTCGTCTCATGTGGCCCGTACTCGATCGAAAGGGGATGTATCTGCGCCGTGTCGGTGAAACCGAAGGTGACGATCGAATCGCCGCGATCAGAGCACCGGCGCAAGAGTTCTTGGCCCCAGCGGTCGGTGACGTTGATCACACGACGTGCGGGATAATCCTGCGAGAAGAGCAGGGCCTTCGCTTCGAAGTACGCGTCGAAGGTATGGTGATAATCGAGATGATCCTGCGTCAGATTCGTAAACGCCGTAACGGCAAATGTCGTGCCCCATGTCCTCACCAAATCGAGAGCATGCGAACTCACCTCCATCGACACCACTTCGCAGTGCTTGTCGCGCATGCGGGCGAAAAGGTGCTGGAGATCGGGAGATTCCGGCGTCGTGCGCGCATTGCGTTCATATTCGTCGCCGATGCGTGTGCCGATCGTGCCGATCACGCCCGTCCGGCGGCCGAACGCACGTGCCAGATGCTCGACCAAATAGGTGGTCGTCGTCTTGCCGTTCGTGCCCGTTACGCCGACGAGCTGGAAGCTCTTCGAGGGATGATCGTAGAAATTCGCCGCGACACAGGCCATGGCCTTGCGCGAATCGGAAACGACCACCTCGCAGACGTCGGTCGCGTCGGCAAGATAGAGCTTCCGCTCGACGACGAGCACCTTCGCCCCACGATCGATCGCATCCTGGGCAAAGCTGTGGCCGTCGGTCGTTAATCCGACGATGCAGAAGAACATATCGCCCGGCTTCACCTGATCGCTGCGGTATGCAAGGCCGCTCACCGGTTCGTTCGGATTGCCGAGTATGGTGCATTCCAACCCTTCGAAAAGCTCTGAGCAAATCTTCGTCATCGCAAAACTCCCTTAGTGAGGCGTGATGTTATAGCGGCCAATCGCATCGCTCATTATATCGTGAAAGATCTGAGTGACCTGACGTTCCGCATCCACCTCGGTGGCACCGACAAAACAAACAAGATCGCTCGACGATCCGGCGAGAAATCCGGTGAAGGCAAGGTTGTAGACCCCTTTGCGATAAACGCCGTTTTCAGAGATCTCGGCGGTGGAGGTCTTTCCGACGACATTGAATCCCTCGATATCGGCAGCCCAGCCGGTGCCGTCGGTCACCACCGAGCGCAGCATGTCCACCATCGTTGCCGCATCCTGCTCATCGTCGATGATGCGCACCTCGTCATAGGTCGGCCTCGCGCCCGTCTCGGGGAGGGAGATGAGGAAATGCGGGGTCACTGCGACGCCGCCATTTTCGAGCGCACCGTAGAAGCGCGTGATCTGAAGCGGGGTCAGGGCAACACCCTGCCCAAAGCTGATATTGTAGCCGGTCACCTTCGCCCATGTGGAAACGTCATAGAAGGTTGGGGTCGCCTCGCCCGGGTAATCCACACCCGTTCGCTCATTGATCTGGTATTTCAAGAGATTCTTATAAAACTGGCTCACGCCCATCTTCTCCATCGCGAGCGAAATCCCGATATTGGAGGATTCCGCGAGAATGCGCCGGAAGGTCATGTTCTCGTCGGCGCGGTCGTGGGAGTCGGTGATGATGTATTCGTCTGCCTGAAGGCTTGCGGGAACAAACAAGCTGTCGTCGGGTTTCAGGCAATCGTTCTCGACGACGGCCGTCGCGGTTATCGTTTTGAACACCGAACCCGGCTCGAATGCTTGGGTGATGGCCTTCACCTGATCGGAAGTGGCTTCGGCATCTTCCATATGGGAGGGATCCATATAGGGAAGCGAGCAGATCGCATAGATCTCGCCCGTCGAGGCATCCATGATAACCGAGCTGCCGCCCTTGGCGCCAAGCGGCTCGATGCCTTCCTTCAGGCATTTCTCGACGCTTGCCTGCATCTTGATATCCAGCGAGACCATGATGTCTTTGCCGTCGATCGCAGCGGTCTCAAGCTTCACGCCATCGGGGATCGGCGTGCCTTGGCGCCCCTGCTCGGCTTCGTAGGTTCCCGGCGTCCCCTTCAGGATATCGTCGTATTGCAGCTCGAGGCCGGTGATGCCCTCGCCGTCGACGTTGCAGAAGCCGATAACTTGTCCGCCCACCTCGCCATTGGGATATTCGCGACGCATGTCGGCGACGAAATAGATGCCGTCGAGATTCAAGTCCTTCACCTGTTGGGCGATATCGATGTCGGCCTGCCGTTTGATATAGACGAAGGTCGTATCGGTTTTCGAGAGGAGGTTTTCGTACTCTTGCATCGATCCGCCAAGGATGGTGGAAAGCGACGCCGCCTCCAAACGCGCGTTGCTCACTTCCTTCGGATTCGCATAGATCGTCGTCGCATCGACGCTTGTCGCCAGCACGATGCCGTTGCGATCATAGATCGTGCCGCGTCGCGCGTTAGTTTGGAAGGTGATCGTGCGCGTTTCCTCCGCCATGGCTGAATAATCATTCGCCATGATCACCTGCAGGTAGAGCAATCTTGCAAAGAAAAGGATGCCCAGCAAAAGGAAGATGCCCAGCACGATGATCATACGGTTCGAGACGAACGATTGGGCGAGAGAGCCTGTCAGGGAGGCAGCGCCTTGGCTACGCGGCATCGAAAAGCCCCCTCCGAACGATCCTTTCCCGCCAAATGACGAGGGCCTCCTGCCCGAGCGCGCAGGCCGCGAAGAACGCGACGGCTGCGAAGGATGGGCAGGGCGCGCAGAGTAAGATGAACGCGAATACGTCGCACGACCGCTGGAGCGCGGGCCCTCGCGGTAGGGCGAGCGCCATTCATAGGAAGAGGGGTCGGATTTCGATTTGCACGACCGTACGTTTCCTGTTTGTCGTCCGCCTCGGGGAAGCGGTGAAGATTGAGGGCGCCTCGCCATGATGGCGCGTCCTATTCGACGTTTTCGAGATCTTCAGGCACGACGTCGTCGGACCCCGTCGATTCAACCGTTTGGGAAGTCACCGTGCCGTCTTCGCCAAATGCGAGATAGGTAACCGATAAGGGCTCGACCATGCCGAGGGATTTTGCCGCCTCTTTGAGATGCTCGGGCTGGGTCAACGCCGTCTGCGTCACCTCAAGAGTCGAGCTTTCCGAACGCAGCGCTTCAATTTGCGTCGTAAGCTCGCGTGCCTCGATGGCGGAAGTCACCGTCGCCGAATTCAGCGTGATTCGAACGATGCCTAAAAGTGCGAGCGCAACGAAAACGATCGCCACCGCCTTGGCGATGCCGATAAGCGTAGAAGAAAGAGCGGCATCTTTGCCGCTTCCCGGAATGGTGCTGATGCGGGGTTGCGCCGCAGCGCCAAACGGCTGTCTCTCATATGCCGGGGCCGCAGAGCCATGGACATAAAAAGGGGTTTGACGGGAATACTCATATGGGGCAGCAAAATAATTCGCTTGCCTGACGCCCATGTAAGACCCCCTTGTGCTGCGTTTAAGTTTCGTTTAACGGTCGTCGGCGCATCTTTCCGCCACCCTCAGCTTCGCGCTGCGGGCGCGGGGATTCGCCGCCTTCTCCCCTTCGGACGCGATAAGGGGCTTTTTCGTGATGATGGTGAGTATCGGCTTTAAACCGCAAACGCATTCAGGCAGATCGGGCGGGCAGGTGCAGCGGTTCGCATAATGGGCAAACGTCTCTTTGACGATGCGATCCTCCAGGGAATGGTAGCTGATCACCGCGATTCTTCCGTGCGGGTTGAGCCATCGGATGGCCGCTTCAAGCCCTCGCTTAAGCACATCCATCTCGCCGTTCACGGCGATGCGGAGCGCTTGGAACGTCCGTTTCGCCGGATGCCCGCCTGCTCGGCGCGCCGAGGCCGGAATGGCATCTTTGATGATATCGACCAACTCCGCGCTCGTTGTGATCGGGTGCTGCTTTCGCCGTCGCACGATGAAGTCTGCAATGCGGCTCGCCCACTTTTCCTCTCCATACGTACGGATGATCCGAGCGAGATCTTGTGCGTTTAAGGTGTTGATGATCTCTGCTGCGTTTGGGGTGTGTTTACTCGGGTCCATCCGCATATCAAGAGGGCCATTCTCCTGAAAGGAGAAGCCACGAGACGGCTCGTCGATCTGAGGAGACGAAACTCCCAAATCAAACAGGATGCCGTCGATTCCGGGGACTTCCGCGGAAAGCAGAAGTTCGTCCAGATCGCCGAAGTTGCCCTGAAGAAGAACGAGATGGGGGCGCGTTTGGTCGGGAAGCGACATCAAACGTTGCCGTGCCGCCTCCAACGCCTGCGCGTCTTGATCGATCCCGATCAGCGTTCCCTTCCTGCCTATCAACAGGGCTGCCTCTGATGCATGCCCTGCGTAACCGAGAGTTGCATCCACGAACGTGTGCTGTGTTTTGAGTGTGAGTAGTTCGAGGCTCTCG
>CANQTB010000030.1 GCA_947626665.1 uncultured Eggerthellaceae bacterium | reverse complement strand
GTGACGCCCGACATGAAGAAGGCGCTTTTGATCAGCGAATCCAACGGCCATATGTATCCGACGAAGACCTTCGATGACCAAGCGCACCGCCAAGAGCACGCCCTTCGGCACGCACGCGTCCTCGACGCGGCCATGGCGGATGGCGGGCACGTCGGCTGCTATCAGTGGTGCATGTTCGATTATGCCACGCACAAGGACTTCGGCTCGGGCGACGGCATCTGCTACCACGGCGTGATGGACAGCTTCCGCAACCCCAAACTTGCCGCAGCGCTCTACGCCTCGCAGGGCGAAGAGGTGCCCGTACTCGAAATCGGCTCCTCGATGGATATCGGCGATTACCCCGGAGGCATGATCGGCGACGTCTATGTGTTCACCAATGCCGAAGAGGTGGAGCTGTATAAGAACGACCGCTTCGTCACCAAGCTCGCAACGGGGCCGTTCAAGGCCCTCGCCCATAAGCCGCTGAAGGTCGATGACACCATCGGGGCACTGCTCGAAAGCGTGGAGGGATTCTCAGAGGAGAAGGCCGACGCCTTGCGCCCCATACTGCTTTCTGCCGGGCGAAACGGCATCAACAATCTGCCCCTCGCCGACAAGCTGAAGATGGCATATGCCATGCAGCGCTATAAACTCAGCTACGAGGACGGCGTCGCCCTCTATAAGAAATACGTGGGGAATTGGGGTGGCGAATCCACCGTCTGGCGCTTCGATGCGAAGACGGCAGGGCATCTGGTCGCTTCGAAGACGCTCTGCCCCACCCACAAGCTGCATCTTGAAGCCACGCCTTCGCACACCACGCTTACCGAGGGCGAGGTCTATGACATGGCGGCAATCCGCGTGCGTCTGCTTGATGAGAATGGCAATGTTGCAAGCTACGCTCAGCTGCCCGTGAGCTTCAGCCTCGCTGCGGGGAAAGCGAAGAAGGCGAAAAAGAAGGACGCGGAGAAGAACTCTGAGGGAGGCGCGGGGGATGACGCGGCCGTCCTTGCTATCGTCGGGCCCGATATCGCAACCGCCGAGGGCGGCATGTGCGGCACCTATGTGCGTACCTGCGGTAACGCGGGCACGGCAGCACTCGTGATCTCCACCCCGCAGACCGACCCCGTGACAATTGAGTTCACCGTCGTCCGAAAGGATGAGGTTCAAAAGGATGCTTTCCGAAAGGATGTGGACGCATGATCGAAGACGCAGCTCTCACATGGAAGGCGATGGTTGAAACCGCAGAAGGGCTTGAATCGCAAGGCGGCACGGTTGCGCTCAGCGGCGCAGCCTGCTCCGACGCCCTCGGAACAAGCCGCATCGTGCACCTTTCATGCGATCTTCCCGAAGGAGCGATCTCTTCCGTCACGGCGCAGATGAATGTTTCTCTTGAACCAAACGACCGCATTTTCATGAACGGCTATCAGTCGTGGACCGCATGCCCCGAGTACACGACCAAGAGCCGTATTCGCGGCTTGCACGGCGTGCCGAAGAAGCTCATCGAAATCTATCAATTCGACCGCTACGGCGACTATCATTTCGTCGACTATCCTAACAAGCGTGGCGTCACGCACGGCTTCTCCTACTGCTATTTTCGACATGGCTCGTTTTTCCGCCTTGTCGCCTCCCTCGACGAAACGCCTGGTTATACGCAGTTTCTCTATGATGCGAACACGGCAACGCTCACGATAATGCGCGATTGCGCAGGGATCACCTGTAAAGGCGAGTATGCTCTTTTCGATCTTTTCTTTGCCGAGGGCAGCGAAGCCGAGGTATTCGATGCATGGTTCGCAGCGCTCGGCATCGCACGACCGCAGGTGCCACGTCTTTGCGGCTATTCAAGCTGGTACAACCGCTACGAGAAGATCTCCGATCTCGCAATAAAGGCCGATCTCATCGGCTGCGAATCGCTTTTGAAACCGAAAAACCTCTTCCAGATCGACGACGGATGGGAACCGCATGTCGGCGATTGGCTGGAACCCGACGTCGTGAAGTTTCCCCACGGAATGAAGGCGATGGTCGATGAGATCCATCAGGCGGGCTTCATCGCCGGACTCTGGCTCGCGCCCTTCGTCGCCCAGGAAGGATCGAAGATTCACTACGAGCACCCCGATTGGTTCTTCCTCGTCGACGGAAAGCCCTGGGGGCTCGGCACGAACTGGGGCGGCTTCTTCTCCCTCGATATCGACAACCCCGCGGTACTCGCCTACCTGCGCGACGTTTTCGACCGCGTGTTCAACGATTGGGGCTTCGATCTGGTGAAGCTCGATTTCCTCTACGGTGCGGCACCGTTTGGCACCGCGACGGAAACCCGTGCGGCGCGCATGATTCGCGCGATGGACTTCATCCGCGAAGTCTGCACGGGAAAGCTCGTCTTAGGTTGCGGCGTTCCGCTGATGCCCGCGTTCGGACGCGTGGATTACTGCCGGATCGGCCCCGATGTGAGCCTTGATTGGAACAGCGAATGGTACATGAAGATGTTTCACCGCGAGCGCGCCTCGACGAAGAACTCCCTGCTCGATACCATCTTCCGTCGCGAATTGAACGGGCGGGCGTTTCTCAACGATCCCGACGTCGTGTTCTTGCGCGATTTCAACATCGAACTCACGGAGTCTCAAAAGGAGCAGCTCGCCACCGTGGATGCGCTCCTTGGCAGCGTGCTGCTCACCTCAGACGAGCCGAGCGTCTATACCGATGAGGAGAAAGCGGCGTTTCATCGGCTGCGGCACCTCGAAGAGGCGAAGAACATCCGCGTGGAGGAAGTGCTCGGCGGAAAGGAGCGCGCCTATCGCATTCGCTACGAGCTTGATGGCATTGAACGTACCTTCGACCTCACCCGCGAGCTTTTCATCTGAGATCACGGAAAAGCCGATGCGCCCCGAATCCCTTCGATACGGGGCGCTTACGCTATATTACTCGGATTTCGCCTCCGGCTTAAGGCCTGCGGCCTCCGCCTCTTTCTGCAAGACGGCGATCGTCTCGGCGACGGGAATCCCCGCAGGGCACACGTTGGTGCAGTTGCCGCACTGGATGCATTCGAACACACCGGCGAAGGCTGCCTGCTCCACACGATTCGCCTCGTCGTGGGGGTCGTAGTATCGTTGGGCGATCGTCATCATGGCACCGGGCCCGATATACTTTTCCCATGCATTGTTCATCTGAAGTGCCTGGCAGGAGGCATAGCAGCTCATGCATTCCCGACACATATTGATGCGTTCGAGTGTTTCCCAATAAAGATCGTAATCGATGTCTTTGATCTCGGAAATCGGATTGACCGTTTTGTTGTAAGGCTCCGTATCGGTAAAGCGCTCTTTGATTGCCGAACGGTCAACCACCAAGTCTTTTATAACGGGAAATCCCGTAAGTGGCTCGAAGGTATGGGTGCCCGGCTCGAGCGTCGTCCAACAGGCAAGGCCCGGAATGCCATCGATTACCATCGAGCAGCGTCCGCAAAGCCCGCTGATGCAAGAATAATCGTAGGCAATCGGCTCGATCTCTTCATGGATATACTGAAGGACTTGCATGCCTGTCATTTTGTTTGTGGGATCTTCCACCCACGGCACCTCGTAGGTTGAGTAATACGGCTCTTCATCTACCGTTGGGTCATATCGGAATATCTTGGCGGTAATGCTATCTGCCATAGCGGCTTCCCCTTTCATCAAGATATCAAGAAGCTCTTTGCTTCATCGTTGGTTTATACGTAAAGGCGAATACGGTTCCATGCGAATCGATCTTTTGTGTACCGTTTGCGGCTTAGTCGATGCCAACAGTAGCGATTCCCGCAATAAGATCCTCGCGCGACACAAGCGGATCATCAACGGGAACGAGTTCGGATTCCCAACTTCCATCCTTCAGCGCCACCTTGGTATTCACCATATAGTTCTCGTTATCGACCTTCGGATAGTCGGTACGGCAATGGGCGCCACGCGTCTCGCGTCGGATAAGCGCCGCCTGAGCCGCCGCGATTCCAACGGTGACCATATTTCGCGTTTCAAGGGCATTGCGCCAGTCCATATTGAATTGTGGCGTATGGTCGCCGAGCCCCATATGCGGCAGATCCTCGTTTTGAATGCGGGTAAGCTCGTCGATCGTGCCCTGAATGCCTTCTTCATCGCGAAGGAAATACATACCGTCCCAGAAAGCGTTTTGCACATTGCGCATGAGCTTTCGTGAACGTATGGCATCGTCGCCCGTGTTGTCAAAATAGCTGTATGCCTCATTGAAGATATCGGAAACTTGATTCCAGTCGATAACGCCGCGTTCATCGGTACGAGTAAGATCCGCCGCAGCCTTCCCAGCCATCCAGGCGCTGCCCATGCAGGAGGCCACAACGAATCCGTTCCAAACCGTCGGCGCTCCGCCGGCATAGAACAGGCCGCTGACCTCGGTTTCGCAGGTTTGAGGATCGATATTGAACGGACGTCCTGCTGTTTCCCAAGCCTGGGGCACTAGCTCAACGTATTGCGGAAGGTCGTAATCGAATATGCGCTTCATGTTCCATTTTGCCGGGCGATAATAACGCTCTTCGTTCTCAAGATCGTCTGTGAGCGCCCAGATACCGCCATGCTCCGTGCCACGACCTTGCCAAATCTCACGAAGCGTGAGGCGCATATAGGTGCCCTGGTTCATATAGGCGGCCGGGTTTTCGGTAATGATGTCTGAGAACGATTCGTAGTTGTTGTTGAAACCACGGTAGTGGTCGGGAAGCTCAACGCCCATACCGGTCATGCATTGACGCGTGCCTGTCGGGTACCACTGGCCGTTATCCTGACATATCTCTTCCATATCTCGCATCGGCAAGCCGGCACGGATGAACATCGCCGCCCCGTCGCCGGTGCAATCGGCGGAACTGTGGGAATAAGGGGTCATCCCGTTCCAGCCGCAGAGCCATACAAAGCTTCCCGTCGCAAGGATGACTGCCCGCGAACGGAAGACCACTGGCTCGCCTGTTTTCAAGTTGATGGCAGCAATGCCAGCAGTAGCGCCATCGGGATCTTTCAAAACATCCAGCGCATAGGTGTAATCGTAAATCTGCGCCCCTGCACGTTTTACCTGACGAGCAAACACGCGAGGAAAGAGACCGGCATCTTGAACGGTTGGATTCTCTGGCACTGAATTGGCTTGATTGACAACAGAGCACGATACGCCCTCTTTATTGTGCTCGGTGACAGAACCCAGCTGCACAGAGGTCAGCATCGGCCGAACATCGTGCCATGCCGTGGCTAAATTCAGCATATAGTTTTGATCGACCATACCATCGCCAACAAAAAGAAGGCCTGCAGCGAAAGCGGGAAGCGATGCAGGATCGGCATATTCTACGGTCGCAACCGAATGCCCCCAGTTATGCCCCGAGGCTCCCGAATGCCCATATGGGCCTTTATCGATGATGGCAACCGTGGCGCCTTCATCGATTGCCCGGCGGGCTGCGGTAAGACCCGCGATGCCGCTGCCGACGACAATGACGTCAGCTTCGTGGACGACAACGTTTTGGGTGTGAGATGTTGCCGCCCCGCCTCCCCGTTGGCCTCCGACCTCGCTCGTCGTCGCCGATGAGCCTGTTGAGCTCGGAGAACAGCCTGCCAGTGAGCCGAGCGCTATGGCTCCGGCACCGGCAACTCCTGAAGCTAAGAATGTTCGACGTGAAATGTTGCCCATAGTCCCTCCTTAGACGAGATGGATCCGATAGACCCAAGTGTAAGGAGGGTGATTGCGACACTTCAAACCGCGATCACCGCTCTTTGTTCACGGTGTGAACAATTCAGGAATTTTGTTCAGCTTCTTCAGGGAAAGAGAAAGAGATCTCATCCCCAAGAGGACAATCGCGCATGAGACTATGAGATATTCTATGAAAAAGAACGGCTGATATATGCGCGACCTCTTCGGGGCTTTCTTGAAAACCTGCGACAGCCCAATGATCATTGATATTTTGGAACATATTGCTGAAGAGGTCGATGACATAATCAAGGGGGACGACGGAAGTGGCATCGGTGAGACCGATCTCGGTGAGCACATGGCGAATATGCGCTTCGGTCTCTTCTTTGATATTGTCGATATACATCGAATTCTGAGAACTCTTGTATTTCGAGGTCGCTTTATAGACCGTCTGGTATTTCTGCCTTTGGAGAACGCCATCGAGGATGTTTTGATAGAGCTGCTCAATAAAATTCGAAGCGAGGCGATCTGGCTCTCGACGAAATTCCACCCCTCCATTGCTCTTGATGCAATCCAAAAGAAGATCATAGATATCGTTGTAATAGTTATAGAACGTCGTCCGCCCGATATGGGCCTTTTCGATGACCTCAGAAACCGTGATATGCTCAATGCCTTTCGATTCTAACAGCTCGAGAAAGCTGTCGCGAATGAGCTTCCGCATCCGAAAAGCTCGATTGGATTCGCCCATATCATCCGCCTTTTGAGAGAAATATTGATTCGGGGCTATGTTAGCTCAACCAATTTTGGCATATGCGAGCTCATCGCGAATATATTCAATCTGTCATTTTTCTTAGCGGGCGTGCCTGCCACGCCGCGGCTGCGCCTGCTGGGAAGAACGCTGAACTTGCGATTGCTCGCGTTGCGGCGGTTTTTGCGTTTGCGGTGGCTGTTGGAGCCGTTGATCCCTCTGCGGTTGCCGCAGAGGTTGCGGGCTCTGCGAGGGATAGCCCGAAGGAGCCGGGGCGTTTGAAGAGGTCGGTGTCATCCGCACATTGAACGAGTTACGCGTGCGCTCGCGCTCTTCTCTCGGGGGATAATCTTCGAAGCGCGAGCCCTGGTGCTCCGCACGGAGCTGAGGTTGCGCCGAAGAAGCTCCAGCGTTTGGCTCCGTTGGCTGACGCGTGGATCGCTGCTGCACGGGCGGCATTGGCTGGGCAACCTGTGCTGGGCGTGCCGGATACGCTGCCGAACGCGGCGGGCGCTGTGGGGACCGTGGCTGCTGAATCGGAGCTGCCTGGCCGGGACGTGCCGCCTGGCGCCTGACGACTGCCTGAAGCGCCGCCACCTGCAGCCTATCGGCGTTCATATCGTCAACCATGCCCTTTGTCCGGCGGTCGATGACAAAAATCCAGATCAAAAGGACAACAATCACCAGAACAAGCACCGCGATGGCGACTCCGATGAACCCCCAAGGAGACGCGAGGAAGCTAGCCATCTCTGCCTCCCAGAACCGCCTTTTCCGGAAACACCAATATCACATCTGTCCCCTTGCCGATCGCGCTCGTAACCTCCACGTCGGCATTATCCCCGTAATAGCCCTTCATGCGATCATACACGTTTTTCATGGCGATGCCCAAGCCGTTCGTCGACGATGGATGGAGAATATTGTCGCATACCTCTCCGCTCATGCCCACTCCGTCATCGCGAACGTGCACGACAATATCATCGCCCTTCTTTTCGACGATGATGCGAATGGTCAGCTTCCCCTCGACCGGCAACGCATGATGCACCGCATTCTCGACAAGCGGCTGAATGATAAAGGGAGGCACCTCAAGCTCCATGAACCGATCGTCAGCTTCCACTTTCAGCTCTACACGGTCGGGACCAAAACGCGCCTCCTCAAACATGAAGTACCGCTCGGTCTGCTCGATTTCTCGCTCAAGCGGAATGAGCTCGCTCGCGTTCTCGAGAAGCCTTCGGTAGAAAACCGCGAACTCGCGCAGAAGCTCGCGCGCCTTCATGGGATCGGTGCGAATAAACGAACTGATGGTATTGATGGTATTGAAGAGGAAGTGGGGGTTGATCTGGCTCTGAAGCATCTTGAGCTCCATCGCCGTCATCAGCTGACGCTGGTTTTCCAACTCAAGAGCCGTCATCTGCGTGGAGAGCAACCGCCGAAAACCCTCGGCGATGGATCGCTGCGTTTCGGTGATCTGCCGGCCGCGACGGTAGTAGAACTTCAAAACACCGGCAACATTGTTCCCAATGCGCAGCGGCATCACGATTGCACCCTGAATTGACTGCTTATTCGCCGGAAAGCCAATCTCCTCGGCCGAATGCAGATAGCGTATCTCGCCATCTGCAAGCGTCGCGCGCGTGGCCTGCGTGTGCACCGGCGTCCCCGGCGTGTTGTCCTGTTCATCGAGTCCGGCGTACCCAAGAATCACTTTCAGATCGGTGATCGCGATAGCGCATGCCGCAGTGTTCGGCAGCAGGAGCCTGCAGATGGCTTGGGCGGCATCGTAGGTCATGCCGTCGGTCATATGGTCGAGCGTCTGCGATGCCAGCTGCAGCATCGAGGAGGTTTGGCGGGCGCGAATTGAATCGGGATCGATGGCGAAACGCACGACAACAACGAGCGAGATGGTGAAGATCAACCCCGAAACGAGGAGAACCGGCGTATTTGCCCCGCCGGGCATCAGAAGCGACCATGCGAGGACGAGAGCCGAAAGCGCCGAGATGGTGGCGAAAGACATTTCGAGGGTGAAAAACCGCGGGAAACCGTTTTCGATCTGGGGCAATTTCCTTTGCACGATGCTTCTCCCTATGCTGCGAAAACGAACTCGTTCAGGATCAATGATACGGCAGCAGCGCCCAGAATGGCAGCAAAAAGCAAGCGAAGCGAACGATCATTGACTCTCGGCAGAAGCTTTGCCCCGATGAGTGCCCCCGGGATCGATCCGATTGCAACGGAGAGCCCCGCCAGCCAAGCGACATTTCCCAAAATCGCCTGATAGATAAGTCCGGGAATCGCCAGTATTCCAATCGCAAGAAGCGAGGTGCCAGAAGCCAGCTTCATCGGCACCGCGAGCAGCGAGATCATGAGCGGCACCATGATGAAACCTCCGCCGACGCCGACATAGCCCGACCCCACGCCGGCGATCGCGCCGATCATGGCTCCGATGGCCACCTTCTTCTTGGTCATCAGGAAACCTTCAAACTCGGGCATTTGCCCCGACGTTTCGGCAGACGTCGTTTCTGGAGCGTTCGCAGCCGTCGTTTCTGGAGCGTTCGAAGCCGTCGTTTCTGGAGCGTTCGCGGCCGTCGCCTTTGCTGCTGGCTTTTTCGAAACTTTCGCCTTTTTCAACATCGTATAGGCCGAATAGAGAATGATCGCAGCGGCGATAACCATGATGAGCCATTCGGCAGAGATGCTCGCCAAATACACTCCGAGGGGCGATGTGATGGCACCGCCGATCCCCATCGCAAGGCCAAGCGCCGCAATCGAGGTTTTGTTGCGCAGGTGGGTAATCGAACCCGAACACGATGTCAGAAGCACCGCGAGAAGAGACGTCGCCGTGCACATATGGGAGGGCATCGCAAATCCGAGGCGAAACACCGGAATAAGCAACACACCGCCGCCGATGCCAAGCAATCCGGAAAGGATGCCGACGCCTATGCCGACAAGCGCTGCGATAACGATGATCGCGGCTACATCCATCGAAGAAATACCTCGCTTCTCTTGCTATTCGGCAAGATTCAGGCGGATTTCGCTCGTCTGACCGGGATCAATCCCCCTCTGGGGAGGCACATTCGGCGCTTCCTGTGCCCGAACCTCCGCCTGAGCCTGGAAGAGCGCCGAGCGTTGCAGTGAAGAGCTTAAGAGGGCGGCACTTAAAACGGCATCCCCTTCAAGCCGCGCCATGACCTCGGGCCACGTGTATTGGAATTCGAAGTATTTCGCGCAGTTGCGATCAGCATAGGTGCGCGCCTCCCCCGTCGCCGCCTTCGCTGCTTGGCGATAGGCCTTCTTATCGGGGCGTCCGAAGCTGCGCAAAAATGCGGTGAGACGGATTCTCCTTAAAATGCCCGGCTCGAGGAACGGCCCGGGATATGGTTCAAGCGAAGACGGTTTGATCTGCTGCAAGTCGATGAGTGCTCGTGAGTATTCCACTTTGCGGTATTCATAGAGCCACCGGAAGATGTCTTGGCGGAAGCGATTGCCTTCACTTGGAGTTTGCGGCGGAAGATGGTGAAGCTTCCACTGATTGTCGAACCAGATATCGGAACCATACATGCGCAGATCGAGCATGTAATCGAGGTCTTCCCCGCGTGTGATCCACGGATCGAACGAAAGCCGCGAGAATGCATCACGGTGAATTGCCAGACAACCACCGCACACATGGTTCGAGCGCGAAAGCCGCGGCCCGCGCATCGCCTTGGTGATCCATGCGTTGAAGGCGCGCCCCTGCTGCCAGAAGCGGTTGTACCATTTGTCTTCCCAGCTTGAAAGATACGATCCTTTCGCGTTCAGGTAAAAGCCCGTTTTCGCGAGGATCGGGATGCCGTTCTGGGTAAGTTTTCCCAAGCCATACATCGCTTTCTGGAGAAAGTCCTCATCATCAATGACCTCGTCATCATCGAGAAAGACAACGGCGTTAAATCCAAGAACGTGAGCAACGGCAAGCCCGACGTTGCGCACGGCGCCGTAGCCGTTCAGATCGATCTCGCGGCTCAGCTGGCCGATGTTGAGCTGCTCCATTCGCTGTCGCAGAAGGGCGAGCTCGGGGGCGCCAAACACCATGATATGCATATCGGGCAGCTGATCGGCAATCGCCTGCACCTTTTCGACCGCCGCCTCTTCGATCGAGCGTTCGGCCGACACCAAAACGACGATCTGGCCGATTCCACGCACCTTGCGAAGCGAAGTCAGGCAGCGCAGCAGCTCTCCTTGCTGATTGATCGACGTCGTATGGTCGTAGGTCGTCACCACCGACGAACCTTCTTTTCTCCGCCGTGCCGAGATAAATGTCGGGATGATGATAACGGGGTTCATAGCCGCCCTTTCATGTTAGTACCTCAATATTGTACGCCGCTTGCTCTCATCATTGAAGGAAACGGCTTTCAAGATTCGCACGACGAAGAGCCCTTAAAAGGGGAAGCCCCAGCACATAAAGCACCACTGCCTCGCCGATGCCCGTCGCGATCACGCCAAAGGCATACATATACCAATAATAACCATCCAACGAGATATCGGTGAAGGGGATCGTATAGAACCCGAGACCCTGTAGCATGATCGGCAGATAGGCAGGAACGATGAGCGCATTCGTTATGACGAAACCGAGGATGGCGAGAGCCGGACGCTCGCGGAGGCGCCAGCACCATAGAGCGCCGAGAAAGGTTGCCAAACTCCCGAACACCACATCGAAAAGGCCCAGAGCGCCGGTTCCTGTAATGACTAAGGCAAAGAGATTCGCGATCGCGCAACCGCAGGTAAGCCCCGGAATTGCTGCCGGTGTTAACACGGCGACCACGCATAATGCCTCGGAGAGCCTGAATTGAACGGGGCCAAATGCCAAGCCCTGCAAAAAAAGCAGCACGACGAGAGTTGCAGCCGCATAGGTTGCCCCGATGATGCCCGCTTGCGCAACATAGTGGGTACGATCAAGGGTCTTCCCTGATATTACCGCCTCTTTTTCCATATATCTCCCGTCTTTCTCAACTTCACGAACTCAATTTCTTGAACACAACCGCTAAAACGCAGCCCTCGGAGCGCAACCGGCCTTGGCTGCAATCTTATTCGTGCAACCCTTCTTTAACGCAACCGCTCCCTCAAGCGCGCGAAAATAAATAACAGCAACGCCCCGATTGCCACAAGAACAATTCCGGGCACAAAATCCCTGACATTGAACTTATGCTCGATCGGATATCCCGCATCGATGATCGAAACGGAATCCGCATGAAGATCCGTCAGGCCTTCGTGCTCGTTGCAAACCAGATGAAACGTTCCCTGTACGCTCACGATATCGCCACGCGTGCTGTAGTTGCCAAGCGAGGTAATGCGCGAAGCTTGCTGAGCGGTCATAAACACCGAGATCTCAGCATAGGTCGAATCGGTCGACTGCAGGGTGATCCAACGGTAGTCGCCCAAGATGTCGGCGCGAATGTTATCGCCGACCGCCTCCCCCGTGACAAGCACCGTCTGATTGTCGTAATAGCTGTCAGCGCCGGAAAGATCGGCGATCGAGGCGTCGTAGATAAACGAACTGTCCGGAAGTAGCTGCTCATCAAGGCTATTGTCGGTTTTCGCAGTATTTTGAGACCCTTGTGCCGTCTGCGCGAATGCCGTATGTGGAAAAGCTCCCGCGCCAGCGCAAAACCCGCCGACGAGGCTCGCAGCGACGGCAAGCCATACGAACAAGCCAACGGCGTGATGTACGGCAATCTGTCTGACGTAGGCCCTCATTGTTCCACCTTGCGCTTCCGACGCGGCACAAACGTCACGATGATCTGCACGATGATCGCGACAAGCGTGACGAACTCAAGACGGCCCGCCCACATGAGAATGATGTAGAAAAGCTCAAGCGAAAGCGGCATACCCGGTGCTACAATGCCCGTCACGATGCCGCCATTGGAGGCCATGGCGACCGATTCGAAGATCGACTGCGTTGCATCGTAGCCATGGGCGATCGTAACCAGTGACGCAATTCCGTAGGTGAAGACGTAGAGCACGAAAACCGTCGTCGAATCGCGTACGATATCGGGAGTAAGCGTTCTTCTGCCTAAATGGTTATAAGAAGTGGCGACCCGCGCCGAGTCGGGCGCGAGCGTTTCCTTCACCGTCGAGATGATCGACTTGAAGATAATCGCAATGCGGCTCACCTTGATACCGCCGGCGGTTGATCCGGCTGCGCCGCCGATCGCCATCACGAGCGCAAGCACAAGAAACGCGCCCGACGTGAAAACGGTCGTCAGCTGATTGGCGGTAACCACCTGAAATCCCGTGGTCGAAAACGCCGAGCACACCATGAAGAGCCCGCGGCGCATAAGATCGGGAAGGTCGGTCATGAGGGTTCCGGCGCTCATCGATGCCGTGAAGATAATCGTCGCGATGACAAGCCAAACGAGCATCGATCGATTGTCGATATCGTGGAAGAACGGGCGCAGGCGCCCTTTCCACACCTCTGCATAAAGCGCAAAGCTGAGCGAACCCATGAGCATGAGTATCATGAGCACAAATTCAATTGGCAGCGAATGATAATACATGACGCTTTGGCTCATCGGCGTGAAACCGCCCGTCACAATGCCGGATATTGAAAGCCATAGGCCCTGGAGAAAAGCCCGCAGCGGTTCGATGCCGGCAAGCAGGCAGAGCACCATCATGATCACCGTGGCGAGCGCAATTCCTAAAAACACCACACGGAAGATAAACTGCACCGTCTGAACAACATTCGGCAGCACATGTTCGCTTCGCCCTTCCGATGAGAATAACGTGCCCGAAGATTGCGGCCCGAAAAGCCCGATGGAAAGAGCGATGGCGATAAGGCCGAGGCCGCCAAAGAGATGCATGACGAAGCGGAACATATTGTCGGCATACGAAAGATGGTCGAGATCGACGATAACGCTTGCGCCGGTCGTCGTGAATCCCGACACGCCATCGAAGAGCGCATCGGCATACGTGAGGAAATGCCCCGAGTAATAGAGCGGGATCGATGCGAAAAACCCAAGCACCATCCAAGAAAGACCGGTGACCGCAAGCGCCTGCCGACGATTGAGCCTACCCGGTTCGATCCGGCAATAGCGTAGGAGCGCCCCTACGACGAAAGTGATGCCGCCCGAGAGCAGATAGCGGGCCGCGGGCTCCCATTCTTGGCAGAGAAGCGCCGTAATGAAGGGGATAAACATCGTGAATGCGCAGATGATGATAATGCTGCCGCTATAGTGGCAAATGACGCGCAAGTCGATGAGGCGAAGCCGTTGCCACATAGGCTACCCCAGAAGAAGTCGGGTCAAAGCCATAACGCCCCAAAGCCCTAGAAGGACGCACACCGTTGTGAGAATGACAATAGAGACCCCAACAACGGAGACGGTTGGCCCGATACGCAGGCTACGGCTCGATTTATGCTCAGTTTTAGCCATGCGGACATTGTAGCAAATATTGCGCCGCTCTTCCGAGCGGCGCAATAAAGCCCCAGCGCACGTCTTGTTCCGTCGTTCTTCTGAACGGCGGAACAGAATTAATCGAGCAGCGAATCGAAATCGATCGGGCCTTCAAGGTCGTTGAAATCAATGTCGAGCGGAGGTTCGACGGTCGCGCAGTATTCGCCTTCAGCGTCGAGATCGATCAGCACGTGGCTGCGATCACGCAGCTCGCCCTTGATGGCGCGCTCCGCGATGCGATCGACCACCTGGCGCTGGATCAAGCGGCGCAGCGGGCGGGCGCCGAACACCGGATCGAAGCCGTCGATCGAAAGCCGCTCGATGGCAGCCGGCGTCACATCGAGCGTGATGCGGCGATCCTTCAGACGATCGCGCACCTCTTCCAGCTGCAGGTTGACGATCGGCTCGATGGTCTCGATGGAAAGCGCGTTGAAGACCACCGTGTCATCGATGCGGTTCAGGAACTCGGGACGGAAGGTGGAACGCAACGCACCTTCGATCGCCTGGTTCATCGCCTTCTCGTCGCCATGTTCGGCGAACTCGCGGATGAACTGGCTGCCCACGTTGCTCGTCATGATGATGATCGCGTTCTTGAAGCTGACCACCCTGCCCTGTCCGTCGGTCAAACGACCGTCGTCGAGCACTTGCAGCAGGATGTTGAACACATCGGGGTGCGCTTTCTCGATCTCGTCAAGCAGCACGACGGAATAGGGCTTGCGGCGCACTGCCTCGGTGAGCTGGCCGCCCTCTTCGTAACCGACATAGCCCGGAGGCGCTCCGATGAGGCGCTGCACGCTGAATTTCTCCATGTATTCTGACATGTCGATGCGCACCATGGCCTTCTCGCTGTCGAACAGGTACTCGGCGAGCGCCTTGGCGAGCTCGGTCTTGCCCACGCCCGTGGGGCCGAGGAACAAAAAGCTGCCGATCGGACGATCCGGATCGGAAAGCCCCGCGCGATTGCGCCGGATGGCCCCTGCAACGGCGGACACGGCCTCGTCCTGCCCGAGCACACGCGCATGGAGGCGCTCTTCAAGGTCGACAAGCTTCTCCATCTCGCCCTGCATCATCTTCTGCACGGGAATGCCGGTCCAAGCGCTCACGACCTCGGCGATTTCGTCGTCGGTCACCTCCTCTTTGAGGATGGCACCGTTTTCCTGGCGCTCGTTGAGTGTCGCCTCGGCGTCGTGCAGCATGCGCTGGATTTCGGGAATGCGCGCATAGCGCAGCTCTGATGCCAACGCGAGGTTGCCCTCACGGGTGGCGCGCTCTTCCTCGAGCTGGGCGCTGTCGAGCTCGGCCTTGAGGTTCTGCACGCTGATGATGATGTCCTTCTCGTTCTGCCATTCGGCCTTCTGCGCATCAAGGGCCTCACGGGCGGCGGCGATCTCACGCCGCAGCGCCTCCAAGCGCTCCGCCGATGCCTCGTCGCTCTCCTTCATGAGTGCCTGTTCCTCGATTTGCATCTGCGTGAGCTTGCGCTCCGCCACATCGACCTCCTCCGGCATCGAGTCGATCTCGATGCGCAGGCGGCTGGCCGCCTCGTCCATAAGGTCGATCGCCTTGTCGGGAAGGAAACGGTCGGAAATGTAA
>CANQTB010000029.1 GCA_947626665.1 uncultured Eggerthellaceae bacterium | reverse complement strand
GGAATATCCGCATCGTACAAACCTGCTGGCGCCTGTACCGCTGCCATTTGAGCGGCTGGTGCTTGTGCCGCAGGAACACGTGCCGCAGGCGCTACTTGCTGATAGCCTCTCGCGGCTAATGGGTCTGGCTGCTGAGAGTATCCGTACGCAGCCTGTGGCGGCGTTTGAGGGTAGTTTTTCGGTTGTGCTTGGTAGTTTTGAGGGACGGGCGCTTGCGGGGCGTACGCGGGCTGAGAATCGCCCTTTGGCGTCAGGAAGTCAACGTCCTCAGCGATGATCTCGACCTTAGAGCGTTTGCCGCCGCCCTGTCTGTCTTCCCATGCCGAGTAATGAAGCTTGCCGAAGATGGTCACCTTGATGCCCTTGTAAAGCAGTCGCGACAAGCTTTCCGCCCGTGTTCCAAACATCGTGCAGTCGAAAAAGTTCGCGTAATCCTCCCACTCGCCTGTCATGTTGTTTTTGGTGCGATCATTGACCGCAATTCCTAAGCTCAGCACAGTCGTTCCTGATGCCGTAACTCTCAGCTCAGGGTCTCTCGTCAAATTGCCCGAAACTGTCACTGTGTTTATTGCCATTTTTACCTCCTCGGTTTAATCGTATCCTTGGTGTCACACTTCACGCTGCTGTGCCACTCCGTTGCCTGACATTGCCATGCCTCTGCTGAACCCCGCACGTCGTCGCAACGCCCTAGCATTTCGCTGCTTTGCCTCTGCCTTTCAAGGCCTCGCATTGCCTTTGCTTTTCTCCACCCCGCCTTGCCTTTGCATCTCGCTGCAGCACTGAGCCAGGCCTCGCCATCGCGTAGCCACTTATCGTTTCGCCCTGCCGAAGCATTACTCAGCAACTCTTTGCCTCCACCCCGCTATCGATGCTTTGCATATCCTTCGCATTTCGAGGCCTTGCCGTAGCATCGCTGCTCCTGCCCACGCGTTACCCTTGCTGATCAATTCCTGTCACCGCGTTTCGACGCCATGCCACTGCCTTGCCGCTCGGAGCCACGCCATCGCTATGCCGTGCTGTGCCGTTGCTTCGCTAGGCGACTCATTGCCGTTGCCCTGCCAGTCGATGCGAAGCGCTGCCTTAGCGTCTCTAGGCTTCAGACCAAACAAACCTTCCCTTGCCGCTATTGCGCCACTGGCACAGGCCACGCATTTCGCCGTAATCAAGCCACTCGCGCACCATGTCCATATCGTCATCAACGAGGCAGGAAACAGTGAACTCTACCGTCGAATCAGCGGGAACAGTCTCGGATGACGCGAGGGCAATGCGCTCACCTTGCGCCGTCGATGCGCGGAGCGGACGCTGGCAGACGCCCATCTGTTCGCCATCAGGGATGTTGTACGGAATCTGGCGCTCCCTCACGAAAATAAGGCCGTCGATCTCTTTCTTAAACGCCTTGCATTTCGAGGACTTCGTGCCGGTCACCTTGCGAAGCATCGAGCACGCATCCTTAAAAAAACCCTTTACCTGATAGTCCCAGAGAATCGGATTGCCCTTATTGTCGCGCGGGAATACCGTCATGGATTTCTCCACAGCCTCGTCAAGTCCCTCGGTTTCGATAATGCGAGCGGTTTCTTCGTTGCGGCTTAGAGCATTCGGCGCCTTACTCGCGATGAACTTCTCATGGATTTCAGGGTCGGGACTGGCAGTTCCCAGTACCTCGTCGGTGAACGTCAAGCGCACTTTCATGCTTTTCATGGTTAAAACTCCTCCATCTCCATATCGGTTGTTTTTGGTTCATTGGTAACGAATCCCTCGTTTAGCGGGATCTCCACCATTGGTGTTTCGTAAACAGGTTCTTGCGTTGATGGTTCGAGGTCGCCCATCTCGGCTTCTTCGTAAAGCCCTTGGAATTCATCGGGGAAAGCCTCACGCAGGGCATGCACGATTGCGACCTTCCGCAGCATGGTGGCTGGCTTTGTCGCCCATTGCGCGTTAGGCACCTGCTGGCCTGTTTGGCTGTCATACTTCGTGCCAACGTACTCCTGATACGAAACCTCGTCATACATAGGCACATCGTAGCCATCAACGTTGACAGCGCACCATGCCCCGACAAGCGTCTCGCCGTTGAGAATCATCGAACCCTCGCGGCGATGGATTCCTCCATCCATGCCATAAAGCGTCAAACCTGCCTTGTAACCCTTGTATCTCGGATTCCGCTGGGCGCGTTTAGTGAACACTTCCTTGCCTGTCACGATGGTTGCGGGCTTGTTGCCGTATTTGATCAGATAGGCTTCCTTGAGAAACGGATTCAACTTCTGTGCCTTGCACAGTTCGAGGAACATACGGACCTCTTTGTCGGTCACGTTCTGGTTTTCGCAGAGATACGCCTTGACGTCGTGTTCGGTGATCTCCAAGCTTTCGCCATCAACCTCGTACCTCACTGCCAACTCATTCATGAGACATCCCCTTTGTTATGGCTTCGACTAATTCATCGAGCGATACAAAACTCCCGATTGTGGTCACAGCAAGTGTGTGCAGAATGGAGTCCTTGAACTCGTCGGCATCAAGGCCGAAATCGAGAATGCTATCGAACCCTCGCATGTAATATCCAAGCATGAACATCGCGGCAAGCTCTTCATCGAAGGGACCCGCGCCATGCAGGAAGCTGAACACGATGTTTGCGACGTCATTAGCACGCCCATCAGCCATCGTGGTCCCCTCCTTATAACCAGCTTCTTCTAATCTCCGGCCATGTTCTTTACTGAGGCGAAAAGCCATCGACGCTATCTTTGTTTCAGACATTGATAACCTCCCTTTCGCTTTTGGTCATGTGGATTTGCAAACCGAACTGCTGCAAGTGATTCTTGAGCGCCGACGCTTCAAGAACGTTTGTCACAAACTCCTGATACGGCACGGTAAGCGAGAACCGAAACTGCGTTATCTCTTCGCGTACTCCGTTGATCGCAGCTCGCGCATAGCCGTTCTCGCTATCGACCTCAACGATCTGCGGCATTTCAGGTTCCGGCTGGTAAGGAATGACCTCTTCTTTCATGCGATCGATCTTCTGCTGTTCTTCCCACTGACGCACGTCGTAATTCAGCGCCTCGGAAAGCGACAGGTTGGCAAACCAAAATCGCTCCGTCTCTTCGGGGAAATGCAGCGTTGCCGTTCTCAACGTATGCCAGTCAGCTGCCAGTCCTGCCGCCTTTTCAAACAGGCTGTTCTCGGCTTTCTTCTCGCCGTAGCTGGCATTGAGCCAACGCGGGTCGAGCAGCTTTTCAAACGGCACCACATCAGCTAGGGCTGGCGCAAAGTCCACGTAGGCTTGCTCCAACGCCTCAAAGCGCAACTGCTTTTCGTATTCTTCGCGGCCTTTGATGGCCTTGTCGAGGATGTCGCGCGGTTTCATGATCTGCGCATCAAGCTCTTTCACCTTCGCCTCGAACTCAGCGAGCGGCTTGTTGTATTCGCGCTTGATCGCCTTACGCGCCTCGTTCAAGTCTTTGCTCATGGCGTTGAGATCAGCTCGACAGGCTTTTGCGACCTTTGTGTCAAGCGTCTTGACGTTCTCCGCGTCCATACCCTCGAAATCGGCAAGAAGCTCATTAAGGCGCTTCTGCATCGCGGGAAAATCGGCGGTGATAACGGCTGGCTCGTAGCTATACGCCAGCTCGATTGCCTTGTCATCAATAACCTCAGCCTCGACGACTTCAGGCTCTTCGGGTTTCTTCATGGTTACCTCCTGCTCTCGCAGGCTTGGCAAGTGGTATCATCGATACGCTTGCAGCCTGCTTCTTACGGTTAGGGTCAGCGAGCATCAGCCCCACCATCCGTTTAGATACGTGATGGACATCAGGGCTGGCACACCCAGGAGCGCGGCGACTGCGGCTAAACAAACCGCCGCGTCTTCTGGGTTTTCTTTAACTGCTTGGCGCATTTCCGAAAAAAAACTGCGGCTCTGACCAGGCGATGGACATTTTTGCGGACAAATCGACAAAATCTCCACAATTCTTTTTCGCCCGTTTCCGCAGTCTCGCCACGGCCTTACGTTCGCGATCATATTCACGCCTTGCTCGCTGCGAATCATTACTTCCTCCTTTCTCCAACTGGCTCCTTATTTGCTTCGTATGGTCTGCGAGGTTCTGCAGATTGCACTTCTCGCAAAGTCCGCTGTTTCGGTTAAGCTTTTGGACAATGGCTCCGCATTGAGGACAGGTCTCGTACTTGAGCATCAGGGCGCCGATTCGATTCGCGTGTTTTCTGGTTGCCTCAGATGATCTGACCACGTGGTATTCCCTGGCGATCAAGCGGGCGCAATACTCGGCTCCCTTATTTCCGTACCGAAAAAGAACTTCCTCTTGCTCCCTTGTCCAGCTAGCCATTCGTTAGGCACATCCTTTCTTCTTCCGCGTACCATTTCTCAAATGCGGACATGCGGATGCGGAAGATAGGACGCGCCTCGCCTGCTTCTGTGTGCGGAAGCGGATGGTATGCCGCTCCCCTCTTGCAAGCCGCCCGTATCCAAGCTTGGGGAAGGCCCGATCGCTCGGATACTTCGCGGATTGTCATCGGCCTGTCTTCCATCTCACGCCGCCCATTGATAAGCGTTGATGTGGTGACGAATCATCGCGGTACCGTCAGTCGTTTTTGAGATGTCTAAAACGTCGAAGCGCAAATCATGCCCTACGGTTTCGGAATGGTTGGAGATATAGCTCATGGCGCATGCTTTTTTTTCGCGCGCTCTTCGTCGCTCAGCTTCGATGTCTGACGCATTGCCTCTTTGTCAAGTCCGCCAATTCGGACTTCCGCAAACACGATCTCATAGCGCTTGTTATCAAACGCCACGATGTCTACTCTGCCCGCAAAGCACTCAAATTCGGTATCCAAGATGTCGCAATGGTGTTGTTCGAGGTATTTCTCCGCCGCACGTACGGCCTTCTCGTGGAGCTTGTCGGTACCCGCTTCTCGTTCATTGCAGGCATTCACAAGGCGCTCGCTTACGTCCTCCACGCGTTCAGCGTGCTCCCACTCAATGCTGTTCGTCACGATGAAATCCACCGCATCACTCGTTGTTGCAAATTCTTTGACTTCTGTTTCGCTGATATAAAGCTTGATCATTTCGGGGTTCCTTTCGGGGTTAGCGCCTATTGTAACTTTAAAGCTTACATCTTAGGCAACAAAAAAATCATTTACGTAACGCTCCAAAATTGCTTTGCCGTCAGTTCCGACTGCTTGGTAATATCGCCCTAGATTGCCGAGCGTGATATTCTCTGGGTTCTTCTCGATGTCTATTAGCGTAGGAATCGAGATCCCCAGGCGAGCAGCCATGTCATCTTGATTAAGCAGCGCGCTTTTGCGTGCTGCCGCAAGAGGACCAATCTTTTTGATTGCTGTTTCGTTCATGTTTATCACCTCCTAATAGTAATTCTAAATGTTACATGAGCATTTGTACATAGTTATTTTTAAAGTTTCTTTAATTTTTTTCTCGTGTATCGTTTAATGATTACTACTCTTTGATCGAAGTCATTTTTGGAGGTGCCACGAAAATGACAACAGCTTTCTCGCGGAATATCCGCGCAATCCGAGAGGCTAATGGGCTGAGCCAAGAACAGTTCGCCGACAAGCTCGAAGTTACACGAGCGACTATAAACCGATGGGAGAACCAAGACATAAATGCTCCCAGGCAAAACGATGTGGCAAGCCGCATTATCGAAACCTTTGGCGTGAGCGAAACCGATCTTTTCGGAATCAGCGAGGGTTTCTATGCCAAAACTTACGGATTAGCCGAAATGGCTGCTGCTGTTCCGTCCGATTCTTTCGCCTACGTTGTAGGAAACATCGCCGCAGGCGACCCAAAAGAAGCCATAGAATTTGCGGACGAGAAAATCTGGTGTCCCCCAGAAATTAAAGAGCACGACCCCGATTGTTTCTACCTGCGCGTGTCGGGCGACAGTATGGATAAAACCGACTTCCAAGAAGGAACGTACGCGCTAATCTCGCCGAACACCGAGGTTCGCAATGGGGACATCGCAGCCGTCAAGGTCAACGGAGATGATGCCACTCTGAAACGCTACAAGTATGTCGATGGCGTCATCTACCTCACGCCCGAATCAAGCAACCCAGACCATCGGCGCCGCATCATCGATGAAACCGACCCAGACAGCCCATACGTCCGCGTGCTCGGCAAGGCTGTCTGGGCTTATAGGAAACCGAGCTGGTAAGGAGGGAAACCATGAAGAAGTTACTCGCAATTCTTGTGTCATGCTCGCTCGCCCTCGTCTTCATGGGCTGCGCGAAAGAAGAGCAGGAATACACACCTGTAGGCTCGGAGAACAAGCCAGCACAGACCGACGAAGAAAACCACACACTCGAAACTTCGTCACCTAATAATGAGCCTAGCACCTCGGTAACAGAGGAAGATGTAACCCTCGTAACCGAATGCAGAGCCTATGTGAACTCTGACGAAATAAAGCAATCCACAGACGGCATTTTCGATAGTATTGAGCTTCTTGACAGTGCGGTTGCAGATTATGACGAGGACTCCGCATACGAACAAGCAACCATCATAAGAAACGCTGCGAATGGGGTGCTTAATAAACAAGACGTACCCGAAAGTGCACAGGAACTCCACGCTCTGTATGTCGATTACGCAACTACGCTTAACGAGCTTGCTGATTATGGATTCAAGGCAGCAGACGAACTCGCTAACTATAACTATAACCAAGCAAAAGTCTATTACAGAAAGATGTCCGAAACTTACTCTGCGCTGACCGCCAAGTTGAACCCAATTTCAGATTGGCTTAATAGTTTCACAGCGCAATACAAATAGCCATGCGCTCTCGATTAGGCTACATACGCGAGTTAGGACCGAAGCATTACGAGGTTTCCGTTGTTATCGGCATTAACCCAAAAACGGGCAAACAGCGTCGCAAACACAAGACCGTCAGAGGTTCCAAGAAAGAAGCTCAGCGGCAGCTTAACCTGCTCGCTACCATGAATAACGCTTCAGTTGAATCCACAGAGCTCACGGTTGCCGAGTATGCAAACAACGTATATCTTCCAAAGATCGAGAAGGAAATAGAGCGTCGCGCAAAGACCGGCAAGGGCAAGTACAAACAAACAACCTACGACTATTACGAGTGCCAGCTTAGGCTCCATATAATTCCGTTCATAGGGCGCGTCAAAATGTCAGACATCAAGCCAAGACATATTCGCCTCGTTGAAGAACAAGCCGAAACCCAAGCCGCAAAGATCGCCGTCCACAAAGCCATGTCAGCGATGTTTCGCGAGGCGACCTATGACGACATCATGGAAGCCAACCCTGTTGACGCCGTACGGCCTCCTGAGCATACAGATTACGAACCCGTTATCCTCGATGCTGAGGACCTATCTGTCTATCTGTGGCATTTTCAAGATACCAGAATAGAGCCCGTTGTCCTGCTTGCTATAGGAGGAGCCTACAGGCGCGGTGAGATCGTCGCGCTGGACGTCGATGATATAAACCTCGAAACGGGCTGGGTCACCATTGACGACGAAGTCGTAAACAGTTCCGTAGGCGTGATAACCGAAGCTCCAAAGAATAACAAGAAGCGACGCAACCGCCTGCCTCAATTCATTACCGAGCGCCTCAAGCTCGTCCTGCCGAAAAGCGGCCCCGTCATGCAGACAGAGAGCGGAGAACGCATGATGCCCTCCGGCGTTCGCAGCCTCTACAATCGTACCTTGAAGACGCTTCCAGAAGGAGTTCCCAGAATTCCGCTGAAGAACCTACGGCACTCCTCTCTTACGATGGTTTACGACGCAACAGGCAACATCGAGCGGTCTAAGGATCACGGCGGACATCTCGACAAGGCTGTCACGGAGAGGCATTATGTACGTGCCCACGACGACCAAGAGAACGCCACCGCCGACGCGATGGACAGCTACATCCGTGGCATTCTTCCAGTGCAATTAATCGCATAGAATGCTGTGGAAAACTACCGAATATCGTGTAGATGTCGTGTTGGTTTTGGCTAACAAAAAAGGGGAAACTTGCGTTTCCCCTGATCAAAGCTGGTCGGGTTGACAGGATTTGAACCTGCGGCCCCTTGACCCCCAGTCAAGTGCGCTACCAAACTGCGCCACAACCCGTATTGGTACGGTCGAACAAGCATCTGCTCTTTCGACCAGCCTAATTATCTTAGCGGTACTGAACTTCTATTTCAAGAACGAAACGCGAGTTTCCGGCAGGTATACCGACGCTCTTGCGATCCCTTACGCGCTCCCTTACGCGCTCTCGATCGCTCAGGCGCAATCGCAATCCCCATCGCACGCGCTTACGCGGACGCGGCCTTGCGGTCACGCACCAGCTCGCGCGCCTCTTTCCCATCGAACCTCTCAATGCAAAACTCGATCATCGCCACACGATCGATTCCCGATTCGATTTCCTTCGCAAGCATCTCGTCGTCCTCTTCTCGATAGCGAAGCCCCAAAAGCCTCAGCGCCTTGAGCTTTTCCTCGCGCTTCTCAATGAGATGCACGCGGCCGAACGCTATGACGCTCCGAAAATAGGTCGTGTACTCCTCCGGCACGATCTCATCGGCATCCACCACGCAAAATGACGCCTTCTCATTGCGCCGGATCGCATCGATCTTATGTCCCTCGACGGCGCTGTGGAAATAGAGCCTACCACACGGCGCATGGCCATCAGTCGCATGGCGCGCGTACACATAGCTGAGGGGCACCGCATAGGGATAGCCTTCGTCGCCTTCAAGGGCGAGAACCCCATGCGTACCACGCGAAAGCACGTCAATCGCCAAGTCGTCCGATAGCTGCTGCTTAGAGCGCCTCATCTTCCTCACCACTCTCACCTCCCTTCCATCATAAGGGCAATTTTATGAACGATAATTCGTGCGGTCTCCTCTTTCGTCATCTCGTCAAGCGCTTCAACGCCATTGTGCGCCACCAGCCATACGCGGCTCTCATCCTTTCCGAATGTTTTATCGCGACCGACTTCGTTGGCGACAATAAGATCGGCGCCCTTCGAGGCAAGCTTGGCCTTCGCGTTTTCGATGACATCGTCGGTCTCGGCGGCAAATCCCACCACGAGCTGACGAGGGTTCTTCTCATGCGCGAGCGTGCGCAGGATGTCGGGGTTTTCCACAAGATGCAACGTGCGGAGCTTTTCGTCGTCTCTCCCCTTCTTGAGCTTTTCGGAAGCGGGATTGGCCGACCGGTAGTCGGCAACCGCAGCTGCGCAGATGGTGATGTCGCTTGCGGGAAACTCCCCTTCGCAGGCCGCAAGCATTTCCCGAGCGGATTCCACCCGAAGGATCCGCACTCCTTCAGGGGTGTGAAGCGCAACCGGACCGGCAACCACCACGACCTCGGCGCCCTGCTCGCGGGCGGCTTTCGCGAGGGCGAAGCCCATCTTGCCGCTTGAATAGTTGGAGATATAGCGCACACCGTCGATCGGCTCGCGGGTCGGCCCCGCGGTGATGAGCACGCGCTTTCCAGCTAAGGTCTTCTCATGTTCCCCTTGCTCCATCAGACATCGCTCCTTCTGCCGCTCTGCTTCGCTTCGCTTTTTTCGGCATTTTCCACCCATGCATTCAGGCAGGTCTATGCGTCGGTGGCCGATGATTGCTGTTCTTCGAGGATCTTCATCGCCACATCGACGATCTCCTCGGGTTCGGGGAAGCGGCCCTTCCCCACGTCGCCGCAGGCCAGATAGCCGGTGCCCGGCTCGATGATGTGCACCCCCCGCGAGCGCAGCACTTCGAGGTTGTGCTGGGTCGAAGCCGCCTCGTACATATGAACGTTCATAGCGGGCGAAAGCGCAATCGGCGCTGTTGTCGCCAGCGCCGCCGTGCTCAGAAGGTCATCGGCAATGCCCCACGTTATCTTCGCCATCATGTTCGCCGTGCAGGGCGCGATGAGGAACAGATCGCACGCCTGCGGGAGCGTGATGTGGGGAAACATATCGTCCGGATCATGGAAGGTGCTCGTGATGACCGGATTATGGGAAAGTGCGTGGAACGTCGCCGGACCGACGAATTCGGTGGCGCTCTCGGTCATCATAACGTGCACATTCGCCCCGCGTTCTTGCAGCCCTCGCACAATCTCACACGCCTTGTAGGCAGCTATGCAGCCCGTGATACCAAGGACGATAAGCGGTGCTCTCTTCGGTGTGCTCATACGAATCCTCCTTTAAATCCTATCGGGAACAATGGATAGCCCGTTCACAACAGACACTCCATTGACAACAGATACTCCATTTTACAATGAAGGTACCATTTACCGATTTACAGATAAGGCTCCAAAACGTGGGTCAGCACTTTAATATGAGCTTTGCTCCGATTAAGGCACGGCACATAGATAAATGCCTCGTCCTGCCCATATGAAGCACCGTCCGCTGCGTCGTGCATACGAACACGTTCTTTCACATCGGGCGTTCCCAGCATGCTCGCGTCTTCCACATCGCCCGCTTCAGGCGCAGATCCACCATGAGCGCTATGAGCAGCGCGCTCGGCCTCCGCGCGGGCATCCAGATATTCGGGCTTGATCTCATATTCCACATCGTAGAGCGTCTCGAGGTTGTCGATGGCGAAATTCGGGCACACCAGGAAAACGCGCGATTGCTCCCCCGACTGCGCCCATGTCTGCAGCGTCTTGCGGGTGAAGGGCGAGAGCCACGTGCGCCCTTTGTCGAAGCGGCTCTGATAGGAAATTGTCCACCGCTTACGATCGAGTTCAAGCTCTCCCGCGATGGCAAGCGCTGTGGCGTCCACCTGAAGCTCATAGGTGTCCCCCGCCTCGATGTCGGCAAGGGGAATAGAATGGAAGGAGAGCATGAGCCTGTCGTCGCTTTCCACATCAAAGCCGGCGTTTTTGATGGAGGCCGCGATCGCTTTGATGTAGAAGGGATCCTCCGAGTAGTTGTCGATGATTTTCATCGGGGGATGCCAGTTCTTGTGATCGCACGCCGCCTTTACCGCATCCACCGCGGCGCTTGTCGTCGAAAAGGCGCTTTGCGGATAAAGAGGCAGCACGACGAGACGCCGCGCTCCTGAGGCGCGCAGTTTCGCAAGCGCATCTTCAGCGGAAGGCTCCGAGTAGTTCATCGCGTATGTCACAATAACTTGTCGCCCTTGCGCGGCATAATAGCCATTGAGCCCCTGCACGACCTTTTCGTGATCGTTGCGATAGGGAAAACCCTCATCAGTCCAGATCGCTTGGTACTTTTTCGCCGACCGCTTCCCACGCACCCGCAGGATGCAGGCATGGAGCAAGAGCCACCACATCGTGCGGTTCATCGGCACGATGCGAGGATCCATGAGAAACTTCGAAAGGTACTTCCTCACCGCACGTGGCGTCGGCTGAAGCGGCGTTCCCGTGTTGATGAGCAAAACGCCCACCGGAGCGTCTTCTTGCTCGTGGTCAATTGGAATGATATCGTCAAAAGAGGAGATCATATGATCAGCTCGTTTCTCTTCGCACCAGCAAGCAGCGAACAGACCACTTCACCGGCAGCTGTCTTCCCTTCGCTCCGCCCGGAGATCGCCTCGTATGCCCTTTTGAGGTCAAGGGGCAGCGCATCAACGAAGTCGAGCGCCTCACCGGTCAGAGGATGATTCAAGTGTAGCCGATATGAATGGAGAAATTGTCTATCGAGTCCGAGAGAAGCCCTGATATTTTTCGGCGCATAGGTCGTATAGGTGGCATCGCCGACAATCGGATGATGGATATATTGCAGATGCACGCGAATTTGATGGGTACGTCCCGTGAAGAGCTTGCAGGCGATGAGAGTGAACCCCTCGTCATCCTTCCCCGCTGAGAAACGCTCAAGCACCTCGAAGGACGTGGTCGCCTCGCGCGCGGAATCCACATCACGCACCGCCATGCGCGTTCTATCCTGAGCGGAACGCGCGATCGGAGCGTCGATGAGGCCGCTATCAGGCGCGATGCGGCCATGCACCAACGCGAGGTAGCGCCGGTCGATAAGGCGATTCGCTATCATCTCCATGAGGATGGCTCCCGCTTCGTCGGTTTTCGCAGCGAGCATGAGGCCGGACGTGTCGCCGTCGAGGCGATGGACGATGCCCGGACGATCGAAATCGCCCTGCACGTTGCACAGGCGCTCACGACCGTAGCGATAGATGAGGGCGTTTGAGAGAGTTCCGTGGTCATGGTCGGCGCTTGGATGGCAGATAAGCCCCGTCTGCTTCGACAAAATGATGATGTCGTTATCCTCATAGCGGATGTCGAGCGGAATCGGCTCGCCCTGAAGCCTTACAGGCGAGGCCGTTCCAACTGGCTCATAAACAATGAAATCCCCCGCGACGACAAGGTGTTTTTTGGCAGACGCCTCGCCATTTACCATGACCAGGCCATCATCGATGGCACGTGCAGCCTCGGAACGCGAAGCATAGCAATCTTTCTCCGCAAGGCAGACATCAAGGCGTTTGCCCGCGTCCTCAAGCTGTGTGCGAAAGCCGATCATGGGACCTCAGCCGCAATCCCTAGCGCTCGTTCTTGAAATTGCCCGCGTCCGGCGTTTGGGCATTTTCTTCGCCTTCATGGCCATGTTTCCGTTCGCGAACCCATTGGACGACAATGGCAATGATAAAGATCGCGAATCCGCACGTAACGCCGATATCTGCCACGTTGAACACGGGAAAATCGATGAACACCGGCGCAATGAAATCGACCACGTAGCCCTGCATAAAGCGATCGATCGCATTGCCGATGCCGCCCGCGACGACAAGGGCAAGGCCCAGCGTCGCCACGCGTCCCGTTCGCGGCGCGCCCGCAAACAGGTAGATCGTCAGGAAAACGCAAACCGCCAAGGAGAGCACGCCGAGTGCGATTGTCGCATTGTCGAACATTCCCCATGCGGCGCCCGTGTTGTGCACGAGCATGAACTCAAATATCCCAAAGAACGGGCCGGCAACCACCTGTCCGGGCGCAAACGTGTCGAAATAGGCCTTCGAAGCAAGGTCTATCACGATCCACAGCGCAACGATCGGGAAAAAGATGAGGGCATTGCGCCGCCGATACCATGAATTCGTCTTCGAAGCGTTCATATTCGGCTTTGGAGCGCCCGTGTCTATTATTGGGGAGCTCGTGTTCGTCTTCGAGGAATCCTTTTCCATGAACGCCCTTAGGCCTCGGAAAAGCCAATCTCATCAAGCACATCGCCGCAGCGCTTGCACACGTCGGGATGATGCCCGTTGCCGCCGAGCGCGCGAATGTTCCAGCAGCGCGGGCACTTCTCGCCCTGCGCCAAGCCGATGCGCACCTCAAGCTCCTTGCCTTCCTTCATCGAAACACTCGAGACGATGAAAAGCTCCTCGAACACCTCGGGGCCAAAGCCCTTGAGCGCATCAATCATCGTGGCGGGCAGCTGTACTTCCACCTGCGCTTCTTGGCTCTTGTTGATGAACTTCGCGATACGCGCTTCCTCAAGCGCCTTTGTCACCGATTCGCGCACCTCCATGGCCACGGAAAATGCCGTCAGCACCTCTTCGCACCTGCCCTCATCGGGAAGTTCGGGCGTCATGTCGCTACGGGTCGGCCATCCCGCCAGTTGCACGCTTGCTTCATTGCGCTCACGCACTGCAGGCGGGAAATGATCGTAAACTTCCTCGCAGGTGAACGAGAGGATCGGGCACAGCACGCGCACAAGCACCTCGAGGATGTTCATGAGAACCGTCTGCACGGCACGACGGCGCGGCGAATTCGGCGCCTCGGCATAGAGACGATCCTTTGCGACGTCCATATACACCGCGGAAAGATCGTTTACGAAGTCGTACGCCACGCGGTAGACGTTGTTGAAGCGGTACTCGGCATACGCCGCCGTTATCTCATCGAGCACGTTGGCGGTGCGCACCATCATGTACTGATCGATCGGCTCGAGCGCATTGAAATCCTGCACGTAGTCCGTTCTGTCGTCGAAATCATTCAAGTTGCCGAGCAGGAAGCGGAACGTGTTGCGGAAGCGCCGATAGGCGTCGGAAACCTGCTTGAGGATATTGTCGGAGATGCTCACATCTTGGGAATAATCAACGCTTGAAACCCACAGACGCAGCACATCGGCGCCGAACTTGTCCATAACCTCGGCCGGATCGACGCCGTTGCCGAGCGACTTCGACATCTTGCGACCCTGCTCATCGACGGTGAAACCGCAATGCATCACCGATTTATAGGGTGGCACATGATAGGCGCCCTCGCTTGTCAGCAGGGCAGATTGGAACCAGCCGCGGTGCTGGTCGGAGCCCTCCAGATACATATCCGCCGGAAAACGAAGGCCCTCGCAAGAGCGATGGCGGCAGACCGAGGTATGGCTGACGCCGCTTTCCCACCACACGTCGAGGATGTCCTTCTCGGGGCGGATGTCATCCGATCCGCACTTCGGGCAACAGGTATCGGCCGGCAGATACTCCTTGGGCGAGCGGATGAACCACGCATCGGCGCCCTCCGTTTGGAAGAGCTTGATGACTGCATCGAAGGTCTCGGCTGTCGCGATCGTCTCGCCGCAGGCGCCGCATTTGAACACGGGGATCGGCACGCCCCACGAGCGCTGACGCGAGATGCACCAGTCGGGGCGCCCTTCGACCATCGAGCCGATGCGGTTCTTCGCCCAATCGGGGATGAACTCCACCTCTTCGAAGATCGCCTTCAAGGCGTCGGCACGCAGACCATTTTTGTCCATCGAGACGAACCACTGGTCGGTCGCCCGGAAGATCACGGGTTCATGGCAGCGCCAGCAATGCGGATAGGAGTGCGTGATATCCACAGCTGCTAGAAGCGTTCCTTCACCGCGAAGCCACTCGATGATCTGGGGATTTGCCTCTTCCACATCAAGTCCGGCAAAGCGACCGGCCTCCTCGGTGAAGCGTCCATCGTCATCGACCGGCATGAGAATCGGGATGTCGAACTCAAGACCGGCGATGTAGTCCTCCTGGCCATGGCCGGGAGCAATATGAACGGCGCCCGTTCCGGTGTCGAGGGCGACGTAATCGGCATAGATGAACTTGCCCTTGCGTTCCCTTATCACCGGACAGGTGTAGGTCATGCCGGCAAAATCGCGGCCTTTGATAACGACGGGTTCCCCCTGAAGCGCCGCGATGGTTTGCCCATCGGCAACATCCACCGCGCCATTCGCGCCGATGAGGCGATAGCTCGTCCAACCAGCGACCTTCGCCACCTCGTCGACCAGCTCGCGCGCCACGATGAGGTGCTGCGCGGCCGTTTGCCCGCCTTCCGCGTCTACCATCACGTAATCCGCATCGGGGGCGAGCGCCACGCCGCCGTTCGCAGGAAGCGTCCAGGGCGTCGTCGTCCAGATAAGGATCCACGCCTCGCCCTCGGCACCTGCCGCTGCATAGGCAGCCGGCATCTCGTCCATGAGGAACTTCACGTAAATGGACGGCGACACCTCATCGCCGTATTCGATCTCCGCCTCGGCAAGCGCGGTATGGCAATGCTTGCACCAATGGATCGGCTTGCGACCGCGGTAGATGGAGCCGTCGAGGTACATCGTCTTGAACACCTCGACGTTTCCCGCCTCGTAGTCGGGCGTGAAC
>CANQTB010000028.1 GCA_947626665.1 uncultured Eggerthellaceae bacterium | reverse complement strand
ATGTGCGGGAACAGCAGCACGTCGCGGATCGATGGCGCATCGGTGAGCAGCATCACCAAACGGTCGATCCCCACGCCGACGCCGCCGGCGGGCGGCATGCCGTATTCGAGGGCGCGGATGTAATCCGAGTCATAGCCCATCGCCTCGTCGTCGCCGAGGTTCTTCGCCTCCACCTGCTTGCGGAAACGCTCCGCCTGATCGACGGGGTCGTTCAGCTCGCTGAAGGCATTCGCGTATTCATGACCACAGATGAAGAGTTCGAATCGGTCGGTAAGCAGCGGGTTCTCGGGCTTTTTCTTCGCAAGCGGCGAAACTTCCAGCGGGTAATCACAGACGAACGTCGGCTGGATGAGGGTCTCTTCAACAGCAGCATCGAAAAGCTCGGCTATCAAGCGGCCCTTTCCCCAGTTCTTATCAACCTCACCGCCGAATTTGCGCACGAGCGCGGCAAGCTCTTCCCGATCGGCGTCAAGGCTGACAGGCTCCCCCACCGCTTCGGAAACCAGATCAATCATCGTGGCACGTCGCCATGGGCTCGCGAGATCAACCGGCGTTTCGTGATAGGTTATCTGAAGACTTCCACAAGCGGCCTGCGCCGCGGCTTGCACCATGCCCTCAGTGAGATCCATCATGCCTTCGAGGTTGGAGAATGCCTGATAGGCCTCAAGCGTGGTGAACTCGGGATTGTGATAGGGATCCATTCCCTCGTTACGGAACTGACGACCGATCTCATAGACGCGCTCAAATCCGCCCACAAGCAGGCGCTTCAGGGGCAGCTCAGTCGCGATGCGCAGATAGTACTCCCGATCGAGCGCGTTGTGATGCGTGATGAACGGTTTCGCATTCGCCCCGCCGAGAATCGGCTGAAGCATCGGGGTCTCCACCTCGTAGAACCCGAGCGATTCCATATAGGAACGGATCGCCGAGATGATCTTGAAACGCTTTTCAAAGGTGACGCGCACCTCAGGATTCATGATGAGATCGACATAGCGCTGACGATAGCGCGTTTCCTTATCCGCCAACCCGTGGAATTTCTCCGGCAGAGGACGCAGCGATTTCGAAAGCAGCTCGAAGGACTGCACAGCAACGGAGAGCTGCCCGCGACGGGTTCGCATCATCGTGCCCGTGACGCCGAGCCAATCCCCCACGTCGATATCGCATAGCTCCGCATACGCCTCCTCTCCAAGGTTGTTCACGCGGCAAAATAACTGTATCGTTGCGGATTCATCACGTAATTCAAGGAAGGCGACCTTGCCCTGCACGCGACGCGCCATCACGCGACCTGCAATCCTTACGACGTCTTCCGTCATCTCTCCATCGGCGAGACGTTCATAGGAACTATTAAGCTCGCCGATGCTGTTCGTCTTCTCAAACGCATGGCCATAAGGGTCTTTGCCCGCCGCGATGAGGGCAGCGCGCTTTTGACGGCGTACCTCGATCGGATCGTCGATAGGATTTTCGGCAGTCGCAGATACTGCCACCGTCTCTTCAGGCGACGTCGAATTGAGCGATGTTGTCATAATGCCTTCTTGAGTAGGGAGCAAGGCGAATAATCGAGCTTAGTGCTCGATCTTCGTGATTTGCATAACGATTTCTTTGCCGGTTGGGCCTTGGGTCTTCACCTCGTCGCCTTTTTTATGACCCAGAAGCGCCGAGCCAACGGGAGACTCATTCGAAATCTTTCCTTCGCTGACGTTCGATTCCGCAGCGCCGACGATGGTGAACACGCGTTCCGAGCCGTTCATCTCCACGGTGACAGTCGATCCGATGTTGACTTTCGTCGAACGCTTCGGCGCGCTTACGACCTGCGCTTCCGAGAGGATCCGGCTGATCTCGGCGATGCGGGCTTCCATCATGCCCTGCTCGTTTTTCGCATCATCGTATTCTGAATTTTCGCTGATGTCCCCGAATTCCCGTGCAATGCGAATGCGCTCGCCGATTTCGGCACGCTTCACGGTCTCAAGAAACCGCAGCTCTTCTTCGAGTTTGTCTTTGCCTTCCTGTGTCAGGATGAAATTATTATCCGCCATGTACGTACAACGCTCCTCAAACCTCAATGGGTTTCACTATCGATCGAATTATTCACGAATGCCGCCGCTGGGCGGCGCTCAAACATACGCCGAGCGAACTTTCAGGCTATTCGCTCTTTTTCTTGACGACGCGCTTCACCGTCTTCTTTGGTGCAGGCTCCTCGACCTCTTCAACCTCTTCGACTTCCTCCACCTCTTCGTCGTCAGCCTCTTCTACCTGCTTCTTCCCTGCCCCTAAACCGTCGCGCAGGCTCTTGACCGTCTTGCCTAAAGCGCTGCCTAATTTGGGAAGATTCTTGGGTCCGAAGATAATGAGAATAACGACCAGGATGATAAGAAGCTCAGGAACTCCCAACCCAAAGATTTTCATACCGCCTCCAAAGTTCATGTGACAGATTATCGGTCGTAAGCCTTGAAAAGACTTCGTTGTCCTTTGCGCTTAACTGATTGCGAAAGTCTATCACAATCACCGCGAAATACCACTATGCCACGAAAAGTACAGGCTTGAAATCCGCCCATACTCCGCCTGCGGATTTTGCACGGATTTTCCTCCGCCATTCTCTCGCTGGCTTTCATTGCCCCCTCTTTTCACCTTCGCAAAACCGCGTTGCCAACCGAAGAAGCTCATTTTTACGATTAAGGCTCCCACCTTCAATCACTTGCCCGAAAAGCCAGTTCAAACAAGCGCCGATCTCGGAACCGGCAGGCATGCCGAGCTTTATGAGATCGTCGCCCTTGAGCGCGAGATCTTTGAGGCCAAAGGGCGCACCTTTGGCCATCTGATCACAGACCAGCGCTTCCGTCTCATCGATGCTGCTGCGCCCTTGTGCCCGATAAAGCGCAAGAAGCCGAAACACCGCCGCTTCAGAGCCGCAAGCCGCGATAAGGCGTCGCGCGCCAAGAGCGGTGGGTGCGAAACCGCAGAATGCGAGCTGGACGAGCCGCGATACCTCGGTAGCGAGGCGCTTCGGCGATTTCAGCTTGCGAAGTGCATCATGCGCGCCCCGCGAGGCATAAACGGCATGCACGGTTTCGCTGTCTTGCGGCTCTGATGAAGATTTCGGGAAAACACCGAGCAAGGCGCCTTGAGAGTCCGCCAACGAAATGCCAGCCACCGCATCCTTCGCGAACAGCCCCACAAAAAGCGCAGCGAAACGTACAACAAGGTCGGGGGGCGTTTTGGCAACGAGGTTCGCGGCATTTTGCCATGCGGATTCGCTGTGCGCACTCGCGTTTTGCCCATCTGAGCTTTCCGCCTCGCTCGCGTTTCCTGCCTCGTCGGCGCCTTCCGTGGTTGCCGCTCTCGTGTCGGCAGAAAAGATCGGGGCCAAGACGTCAGGAAACTCTCGCAGAAGCTCAGCGACGCGCTTTCCGTCATCCGCCTGCAGAAAACGCGAGATTTCGACGAAAACGCGCTCAACGGAAACCCGCAAAAGATTCCCCTTGCATTCATGGAGGGCCCGGGCCGTTACGGGCTCGATAGTGAAATCGAGCACAGCGGCGAGACGAAGCGCCCGCATAATGCGCAAACCGTCTTCCTCGAAGCGCACTGCGGGATTCCCAACGGCTCGCACGACGCCCCTCGCAAGATCGGCCTGCCCGCCGAAAACATCGACGATGCCGACCTTCGGCGCATAAGCCATCGCATTGATCGTGAAATCACGGCGCGAAAGATCGTCTTCGAGCGTGCGTGCGAAAACCACTTCATCGGGATGGCGGCCGTCGGAATACGCGCCCTCGGTGCGATAGGTGGTCACCTCGAAGGACTCATCGGCGACAAGCGCCGTCAATGTGCCGTGACGCTCCCCCGTTGAAGCCCAGTGGATGCCGGCGGCATCAAAGCAGCTCTTCATCTCATCGGTCGTGGCATTCGTGGTGAAATCCCAATCGGAAGGCTCACGGCACAAAAGACTATCGCGCACGCAGCCGCCGACGGCAAAGCATTCGAAGCCCGCCTCAGCAAGCGCCTTCGCTACCCTTTCCGCGCCCGCAGGATAGATGATGTCGTATTCAGCACTCAACAAATATCTGCCTCTTCGTTTCGCAACCTTTCTTTCCACGGGGCCTTTCGCTCTCAAAGGCACACCGTTGCTCCAATCGCGCATATTGCATGGAAAAGCGCGGACGGATGTCGGCTCTTCTCATTTTCTGAAAGAATAGCATCGAACGCCGTTCCCTTACCTATTGGTGGGTAATATAGGCCAAACAAACTGCACCCAGAAGGAGACTTCATGTTGTACAACGAACGCGATATGCGCGAAGATCAGGCGCTCGATATTGCCGAGAAGATGATGGTGGCTGCCCGCACGGCACCCAAGGCCAAAGGCGTCGACGTCATCGAGTGCGCCGTGCTGACCGATGATGACCAAGAGGCGCTTGCGCAAGCCATGGAGGCTATCGGCGAAGAACGCGGCCTGAAGTTCTTCCTGCGCGACGCCAACTGCGTGCGGGCAAGCCAATGCGTGGTACTTGTCGGCACGCACAATCGGCCCCAAGGCCTGAACTGCGACTACTGCGGCTTCCCCTCATGCGGCGATAAGCCTCATGAAGCACCTTGCGAGATCAATGCCGTTGATGTTGGCATCGCGCTCGGTGCCGCCGTGTCGCGCGCACAGGCCTTCGGCGTGGACACCCGCATCATGTTCAGCGCCGGCTGGAGCGCTTGGAAGATGGGCCTTCTTGGCGAAGGCGTTGGTCAGGTATACGCCATCCCCGTAAGCATCAGCTCGAAGAGCCCGTTCTTCGATCGAGGGTAGAAAAGCTATTTCCCGATCGGCTCCGAAAGCGACCTGAGCTGAAGCCTCACGGCGATGGCTGCCGCTTGGGCACGTGTCGTCGGGTCCTGCGGTGCGAGGACATATCCGCTCGCGGTCGACTTGCCTGTAACGATTTCGTTCGCCACGCACCATGCCGCCTCATCGCGCGCCCAGCCGCTCACGCTTCCCCCGTCGGGGAACTTCGCGAGCTCGGCGTCGACCTCAGAGGGCGTAAGCGGTGTGAAGTCGTCGCCCTCAAGCAGCCGAGCGTAGCGGTAGGCCATCGTCATGAACTGCTCGCGGGTGGCGTCGTCCTCCGGCGCGAAATATGCCCCCGAGGCCGTAGTGTGGCCAGTGATCACATCGTTTGCCGCCGCCCACTCGACGGGCTTGTAGTAGTAGGCGCTTTGCGAAACGTCCGGGAAGGCAGGCGCCGCGCCCCCGAGCTCGGCGCCGACGTTGTAGGCCTCTTCCGTCCAGCCGCTCATGTTGAAGAGGATGGTGGCGAGCTGGCCGCGGGTGACGTTGTTGCCCGGCCCGTAGTAGAGCTCGCTTGGCTCATATCCGTGGACGAAGCCGAGGCGCGTCGCGTCGGCCACCGATTGGTGGTACCACGCATCGGCGGGCACGTCGAGGTAGCCGTACTCGCCGGGATAGCCGACAACGTCGGTGATGTACAGCTCGTAGTCGTAGTCGGAAACGTCGAAGTAGAACTCCGTCTGATCGCGATATATCTCGACATCGGTGATGGCGGTCCTGTTGCTCCGGTTGGGCCAGCCCGCGATGGCGGCCTCTGTTGCGATGTATTGCTCAAGATCGTTATACGAGATAAGGCAGAGTTTCTCGCCCACGGGCAAAAGCCAGCAGGTATAGTTCGATGCTTCCTCAGCATCTGCATAAAGCGCTGCCACATCCAGCCAGTCCTTTATGCTCGAAAGCCGGAGCCAAACACCCGAATCACCCGGCGCGATGTTATCGCCGAGAGCGCTCATGCGCCCGGCCTGCATCTGCTTGTTGGCTGCATATTGGGGCGAAGTGACCTCGAATGGGGCGATGATCAGCGGCTCGTAAAGATTGGCCGAGAGGTTCTCAAAGGTGGGAACGAGGCCCGCGGGATAGAACGGCTCCGGATAGATGAGCAGGTTGAGAACCATCGTGAGGGGCTCGTCGCTTGTCGCGCTCTCTGCGTTGGGAAACGGGATCGAGTCCTCGTTCTCCTCGGTTACCAGCGTCCAGTCGCTGTAGAGAGAGGGGAGCTTTTCATTGTTCGCATCGAGGTATTGGCTGAGCGTCGTCGGGCAGTAGTACGTGCAAAGAGCTGTGGAGAACCCATCGACGATAAAACTTGCACCAAACCAGTTGTTTTCGGTAATCGGCACCGAGGGTGCCACAAAATAGGTGCCGATGTTCGTTTGGATCAAAAGGCAGTAGCAGGTCTCTGTGCTCAGGTTGTTATCGTTGCCTATCCAAAAGACGTTGTGCCGATCATCCGGAAGCGCCCCTTCGGTTCCCGTCAATCCGGAAAGCTCGTTGTAGGCCGCTCCGGTTGCCGCATAGCCGATCCCGTAGATGGCGAGGTCCTGCCGAAGCGCGTCAAACGTTCCGCCCAGAGAGGCCGTGCCGATCTCGTCGGCAGTAGCAAGCTCGTCTTGCGGCAAAAGGTCGAGCGGATTGAACTCTTGCGAATGCTTCACCGTCGGTTCGGTGATTCCTCCAAAAGAGGATGCTGCCCACGCGTGCGCGGGGGCAAGCGCAACCGAGAGCGCCGCGCCCGCGATCACTGCGAAGCAGACGACGAGAAACGCCCTCAGCCTTCCTAATAGACTGCTTGATGATTGAAACGTCTGCGATGATGTCATTCGATACCTCCTTCGCTTGTTCCTATACGAATCTTATCGAGAAATGCTTAGCGAAACATGGGGAAATGCTAATGATTTCCTACGGTGCCCTCAAATTCTCCCTCGCCGTGTCGCCGGGAAACGGCGTAAAGTTCTTCACTACCACTCTTTCCACGGAAGCACTACGCCCTGGGAAGTATGCAATTCCTCACTGCCGCCGTACACGATTATCCGATCCTCGGGCGCCAGATCGGCGAGCGAGGAAAACACCTTCATCGATTTGAACCATTTCGCTTGGTACGTTGCGCCCGACTTTGCCTCAACGGCCTGCGGGCGCGATTCGTCCCCCACGATGAAATCGACCTCATTGGTGGCTGTCTCGTGCCAAAACCACACATTCGGGGAGACTCCCCCTGCCCACTGGCGCTTCAAGTATTCCATCAGCACAAGGTTCTCGAACAACGCCCCGCGGAAGGGGCTGAGCGCCACGTCGTCAACGGTTCGGAGTCCGAGAAGCGAGCACGCAAGGCCGGTGTCGCTCAGGTAGAGCTTGGGACGCTTCACCAAGCGCTTGTTGAAGTTTCTCACGAACGGCTGAACAAGGATGACCAGCGAGCTGGCCTGCAGCACTGACAGCCATCGCTTAACCGTGCGAACGTCGATGCCCGCCTCCAACGCAAGCTCATTGTAGTCAAGAAGGTTTCCGATGCGCCCCGCACAAAGGCGCATGAATCGGCGAAACGAATCCAACGATCCAACGTCCGTCAGATCACGCACATCGCGCTCTAAATATGTTTGCACATAGGGAGGATAGTAATCACTTGGCGAAATGTCATGGCGATACAAGCGCGGATAGCCGCCTTGCAGGATCCATCGGTTTAAGTCGTCGGGGAGCATCGCCTCCGCATCCAGCTCCCTTTGGGAAAGCGGAAACAACGTGAGAAGAGCAGTGCGCCCTGCAAGGCTCTGAGTTATTCCCTTCATAAGGAGGAAGTTCTGCGAGCCTGTGAGCACATATTGGCCTGGCTCATCAGCCGCATCAATCTGACCCTGCAAGTAGTTGAATAGCAGGGGAACCCGCTGCGCCTCATCGATTATCACGCGATGATGATAGGTCGCAAGAAAGCCCCGTGGATCGCTTTGGGCGAATTCGCGCAGGTCGGGATCTTCGAGCGATACGTACCGATAGTCGGGAAACGCCATCTTGGCAAGCGTCGATTTTCCCGACTGACGCGGGCCTGTCACCGTCACGACGGGAAACTTTCTCGCAAGCTCCTTGAGCTTCTGCCGCATAAGGCGCTGGATCACGGGTTGAGCCATTATTCCTCCGATTTTTTTGAAATAATAGCATTCGACTGTCATTATTTCAATTTTTTTGCAGGGACACTCGAGCTGCTCACGATTTTTTCAACTTGTTCGTCTATTCGGAACCGTCCTATCCGAAAAGCCCCGTTCCCGCCTTCGAGAGGTTCACAGAGAGCCCGTATGTTCGTATCCCATCAAAACAAGGCGACTTTGCCCTTCAAGAAGTCCTCAAGCGTGCAAGCAGGCGATCCCACGACGAGAGCGTTCGCGTACGGATAGCGCAGGATGAATTCATCGAGACCACGCGTCGGTTTCACGCGTCCGCTCTTCACCTCGATGGCAGTCACGTCATCGTCGCAGGTGACGACAAAGTCCACTTCACTTGCGCCCTCGCGCCACCAAAACACCTCTATCTCGCCTGAATAGGATCGGTTGATGAGATACGCCCCGACGGCTGTTTCGACAAGGCGACCGCGCAACTCGGGATTGTCGAGAAGAGCGTTTCTTTTCCTTCCGTACGCGGCTACCATCAAAGAGGTGTCATGGACCAAAAGACGCGGCGAGCTCGTTTTCTCCCGCAAAATCTTCGGGTCATATTTGTGAAGCCCCGACATAATGCCAGCGTCCGAGAGAAGTTCCAGATAGCGCGCCAAAGTGGAGGTGTTGCCGCGATCATTAAGCTGTCCGAGCAGCTTACGGTAGGATATTTCCTGTGCGGAATAGGGGGCTCCCACCATGAACAACCGCTGCATGAGCTCGGGATTGCGGACATCGCCCAAGCTGAGCGCATCGTTGAGGATGCTCGGCTCAATGACCGAAGATCTCATATAGCGTAGCCAACGCCTCGGATCACCTCTGAGGGACTCGGCTCCTGGGTATCCCCCATAAAAGAGATAATCGTTGAGGGAATAACCGAAGGCATCGGAGCATTCGGCAAATGTCCAATGGGTGCTCTCGATGAGCTCGAATCTTCCGACGAGCGATTCGTTCAGCCCCGCTTGGATCAACGTGGCGGAAGATCCGGTAAGCAGCACGCGCAGATCAACCCCTGCCACCGCATCCTCATCCCACAGTGTTTTCGCGATTGCCGACCAGTTTTTCACATACTGAATCTCGTCGATGACGAGGAGTGCGCTCAAGCCCGCATTGGTAAGGCCTCGCGCTCGATACCACTGTGCACGGAGCCAATCACCGTCTGATTCGCCCTTAGTCGCCTCTGTCATAAGATAAGGCAAGGGAAAGTCGGCAAGAGCCTGGGTAACGGCAGTGGTCTTGCCAGTCTGACGAGGGCCGATAAGGATTTGAATAAATCTTCTTGGCTCGTTAATTCGATTTCTTATGACATTGACAATATTGCGTTGATATGGCATTTCACGTTTCCTATCTCGCAAATTTTGCTCATTATCTCACAAAATTTGGAAGATTTCTTGCAGTCGCTGTCATTTAAGCCAAGAACGTGGATGATATGTTGAGATTCCAGAGGTTTGCAGGTCTGTCGCAGCCCTCTTTTCTCGAAATTATGCAACACTGACTATTGCAGGAGACCCTTAGAATGCGGCGCCCTCTCCCTCGGCGAAGCGGAGCTCCTCCGGCAAGAGGGGAACGATGTCGCGGTTGGTGTTGCGCGGCGGCTCTTCGCGAGGCGTCTCTTCGCTTGAGGCCGCCTCGCCCACATAGCCGTAAAGGCAACCGTTCTTTTCGTAAGCCACCTTGCCCTCACCCGGCACCACACTTCCGACTTGCCAGTATTTCTCGCCCATTTCATCGAGCGTCGCCATAACCTCATCGACGCGCGCGGCATCAACAAGCAGGATCATCCCAAGGCCCATGTTGAAAGTCGTGAGCGCATCGGCCTCTTCGAGGCCCGCTGCGTCGCACACCCACTTTACGATGGGAGGAACGGGCCAGGCACCTAAATTCACTTTCGCATCGAGGGTCTTTGGCAAGGCGCGGTTGAGGTTTTCGGTGATGCCGCCGCCCGTGATGTGCGCGAGCGCATGCACCGCGCCGGGAAGCTCGCGCAAAAGCCCAAGCACCGGCTTCACATAGATGCGCGTCGGCTCAAGCAGCGCATCCTCCAAACAGCGTCCACCCAGCTCTTCGCGGATGAAGCGCAGCTCATAGTGCGTTTTACCCTCGACGGCAACCTTGCGCGCAAGCGAATAGCCGTTCGAATGCAGCCCCGTGGAGGCAAGGCCGATAAGCACATCGCCCTCACGCACCAAATCGGGCCCGATCATCTTCGGCCGGTCGACCAGGCCGACGCAAAAGCCCGAGAGATCGTAATCGTCCGCCGCCATCACGCCGGGATGCTCGGCCATCTCGCCACCGATGAGGGCGCATCCTGCCTGCTCGCAGCCATCGGCAATGCCGCCCACGATTTCGCCCACGGCCTCTGCCTTGAGCTTCCCCACGGCGATGTAATCCAGGAAGAACAGCGGCTCGGCACCGCAGGCGAGAATATCATTTGCGCACATCGCCACGAGGTCGATACCCACCGTGCTGTGGCGGTTCGCGATCTGCGCCACTTTGAGCTTCGTACCCACGCCATCGGTTCCGCTCACAAGCAGCGGATCTTCCATATCCTTCGCGGCGGCCAGCGAGAAGAGTCCGCCGAAACCGCCGATGTCCCCCACGACCTCGGGACGGTAGGTGCGATGAACGGCATCCTTGATGGCATCGACTGCCCGGGCGCCTTCGTCGATGTCGACGCCGGCTTGCGCATAGGTGATCTTCTCCTTCGCAGTACCCGAAGTGCCGGCGCTTGCACGCGCAGCCTCTCTCGTCGTATTCCTTGCGGGGCCGTTCACCATAATCCGTTCAGTCATGCCATCTTCCTTCCTCGTCCAAAGCGAAGCTTTTCTTCGCAAGGGCGGCGGGTATCTCGACGGGGTAATCCCCGGTAAAGCACGCATCGCAAAAGCCCGAATGCCGCACGCCCGAAACCGCCTCGAACAGCCCTTCGCGCGATATGAAGGCAAGCGAATCGCTACCGATCCACGCGTTCATCTCATCCAGACCGAGGTTTGCGGCAATCAGCTGGTCGCGCGTGTCGGTATCGATCCCATAGAAACACGGCCAGCAAACCGGAGGACTCGCGATTCGCAAGTGCACCTCTTTGGCACCAGCGTCGCGCAGCATCTGGACGAGCTGACGAGAGGTGTTGCCGCGCACAACAGAATCGTCAATCACGACAAGGCGCTTCCCACCGATCACCGAAGGAAGCGGGTTGAGCTTTAAGCGAATGCCCATAAGACGCAGTTCCTGCGTCGGCTGGATGAAGGTGCGGCCGACGTAGCGATTCTTCACGATGCCGTCGGCATAATCGATGCCGCTTTCGAATGCGAAGCCGAGCGCCGCCGGAACGCCCGAGTCGGGCGAGCCGAGCACCAGATCCGCCTCAACCGGCGCCTCACGAGCCAAAATGCGGCCCATCGCGCGGCGTGCCTGATAAACGCTTTGCCCATCGAGGACCGAATCTGGCCGCGCGAAGTACACGTGCTCAAAGATGCATGCTGCATGCCTTCTCGGAGCAACCGCCTGCTCGAAAACGATCCCCTCGGCATTCATACGCACAATCTCGCCGGGAGCAACATCGCGCAGATAGGTGGCGCCGACGATATCGAGACCGCAGGTTTCCGAGGAAATCACCCAGCCGCGGCCTCCGGAAAGCTCGCCGATGCATAAGGGGCGAATGCCGTTCGGATCACGAAATGCATAGAGCGCATCGGGGCTTGCGAGCACCATGGCATAGGCACCTTCCAGATGCTCCATTGCAAATTGGATGCCACGACGCAGGTGGTTCGTCTCACGCGTCACCTTGCCGATGATCTTGGCGGCCACCTCGCTGTCGGAAGACGATCGAAACTGGATGCCCTCATCGATCATGCGTGCGCGCATAGCATTCGTGTTCACCAAGGTACCGTTGTGCGCAAGCGCGATGAGCGTCTGATCGATGGCGGAGATGTGAGGCTGTGCCGCCTCCCAAATTCCCGATCCGCCGCTCGTTGAGTAGCGCACATGGCCAACGGCGACAAAGCCTTCAAGAGCGGCGAGCGCCGCCTCGTCAAACACCTGTGTCACAAGCCCGAGATCTTTTTCCACGAGAATGGTCTCGCCGTCGCCGACCGCGATGCCGGCACTCTCCTGACCGCGATGCTGCAACGCTTGCAATCCGAAACAAGTAAGGCGCGCCACATCCTCCCCGGGAGCGAAGATGCCGAAAACGCCACAGGCCTCTTCGGGCGCATCATCGCGTAAGCAGAATTCCTCCATGCGCGTTTACTCTGCCCTTTCGTTTACCGCGGCATCGATCGCATCGATCTGGCCTTCGTCGACCTCATCGGCCTGCCCCACGTTTCCTGCCTCATTGGGAGTTTCTCCATCGGGGCTATTATCGCCTTCTTCCCCGCCGGGTGCCACAGAATCTTTCACCGAGGCGAAGGTGATATAGCGATAGGAGTTGTCGGCTCCATCGCAAGTGGAGAACGCGAACGTCTTGCCAATTTCCGCAGCGGCAGGTGCCGCGGGATCAGGGCTCACGATCGAGCGATCGAGAATGTTTTCGACGAAGGCAAGATACGCTTCTTCTCCGGCAAACGTCGGCTGACCGATCTCTCCTTCCGTTTCGTGGACACGAACCACCGCAAACGTTTCCAGCTGATAATTCATCGCGGGCGTGAAAAGATATATCGTCCGATGGGCGTTGAATTCCGCCGAATCGGAGAACGAGGCAAGCAGCGCGAACATCGAACCGTTCGCCATATTGTGCCCGTAGACCAGATTGTTTTGATCGCTGAAATCGGCACTGTTCTCGCCCGAAAGCATAATCGCGCCAAATTCTGCCCCGAACTGCGATGATTCATCATTGAAATTATGGTTGAGGTAATACTGGCTATCTCCTGCCCGATGCACGATGGGATAGGAAATCACCGTGTCGGGAACATAGAGCCATCCGACGATATCAGGATTGATCGCACGAAGGCGTTCCCAATCTACCGAGAAATCCGCAAGCGACTTGCCTTCCCTTAAAACATCGTCCGGCGCGACGCCGAAAGCCTCGTTTTCCAGGTCGTCATAGGCGCTTTGCCCTTTCATATAGCTAAAACCAATGACGCCGAGCGCAACGAGCGAGCCCACGAGAACGAGAATGGCGACCCAGAACACGATGCGCCATCCCAGCGGCTTTCTCTTTGGTTGCGAGCATTTCGACGGAGACGGTCGACGGCTCTGGGAAGATGCGCGGGCTGCGGCAGATGGACGCGCAGAAGGTATGCGCCCCGAGGTCGATGAGCGGCCCTGATAGGACGAAGAGGCAGCGGAATAATGCCCTGCAGTCGAATAAGACCCCACAGAAGCTTGCCGTGAAGAGGGCGCTGGCCTTCCCGTAGACGCTTGTCGTGAAGAGGATGCGGGGCTTCCCTTATATGTTGGCCTTCCCGTAGACGCTTGCCGTGAAGAGGGCGCTGACCTTCCCGAAGAAGCCGTTGAGCGTGTTTGCGGCGAGCTGGTCGGCGGCATCGACGATGCCGCCGCTGGCTGCTCGTCAAGGCGACGGCTATGGCGCGGCACGCCCGCACGTTGCCCAGCTTGATTCTGATTTTGACGAGACTCCTGCATACCCTATCCCCGTCTGTCGCCTCAATTGCGGCAACCCTTCAAAACAACGATTTCGTTCAATCGCTATCATAACGAACGCCCCCAAGTTTGGAGGCGCATTCGTTCATTTCTCCCACTATTCTCCTTGTCCTTGCCCGACGACTTCCGTCCTCGATAACTTTCATATTTCGGGCAAAAGACGATCTGCCGAGAAGGCCAACAAGCAGCTACTTTCTCATCTCTTGGATAAAGCCTTTCGCGATAAACGCGATGACCACGATAACGATGATGGCCACGATAATCCAGACAGCAGCGATCGGTATATCGAACAGGCCGAAGAACGAGAAGGTGCCGTTTGAAGCCGCTTCTGCAGCAGCTTGGTTCACGTTCTCAACGATGTTTGCATTGCCATTCATTGAAGTTCCCCTTCAAGAGTTCCTATAATTATCTTCTATGCGCTCAGTGCGAGCATTCGCACGTGAACTTACATAGTACCTTTTGAATCGGAAAGGCGCAAGAATCCCTTCTTCACTTTCATGGCGATTGCGTAAAGGCGCGCTCATAAACACCCATATCGATGCTGTTTATGGCAAGATAGTCGCGAAAAGCAGCCATTTTCGCAACGAAAGATATACAATGGTCGATAACAATATCTGAGGAGAAACCATGGGCTTCCTAACGAAGTTTGAAGGCAGAATGGAGGACACGGTGGAAGGTGCCGCAGACCGATTGGCGAAAACACCGCTTTCGCCTGTTCAAATCGCGAAAAAGGCTGAGAAGCAAATGCGCCGCGAAAAGATGGTGGGCGCCGGCAAGCAATATGCGCCGACGCTTTACACTGTGCTCGTGAGTCCCGAAGACGACGAGCGCCTTTTCGCCTATTACCCGACACTCGCGGGCGAGACGGAAACCTACCTCGCCGCCAAGGCGATCGAAGAGGGCTATGTGATGGATGGGCAACCGCTTGTGCGCTTCATCGTCGACGAAGGCCTGCGCCATGGAAAATTCGATGTGGTCGCCGAGATGGTGGCGAGTCCTTTGGTCGCCCAGCTCCGCGACGAGGAGATGCAGCGCTACGGGATAGCCTCTCCGCAGGCGTCACGTTACCAAGCCGGAAGAGGCATGCAGCCGGGCTTGCAAGCCGGCATGCAAGCCCCACCGCAGCAGAACGCCTATCAGCAGCAGGGCTTCCAACCTGCCTACCAGCAGCCTGCTTATCAGCAGCCGCCGGCTCCGTCATATGATCCCGCGCCCGCGCCGTACGCACCAACGTATGAGGCGGCAGCCGCACCTTCCACCTTTGCTCCTTTTGGCGAAGAGGACGAGCCGCTTTATGACGAGCAGTCGTATGCCCCGGGCTTCTACCAGGATCCGGAAGAGATACTTTTCGCCCCGCTTTCCTTCGAGCCGGGCCAGCAGGCGGCTCAGCCGCAAGCGCCGCAGCCGATGGACGGGCGCCGCAGCCAACCCGTGATTCCGCAACCGGCCTTCTCCCCGCAACCCTACGGCGAGCAGTACGACCAGCGCGCCGGCGATCCTTTCGCGGCAATGCCCTCCCTGCAGCAGCATGCCTCGCTTTACGATCTCTCGACAGGGCGCACGTACGAGCTCAACCAAGGAAGGACGCTTCTGGGGCGCGAATCCTCCAACGACATCGTCGTTTCCGATATCAATGCTTCGCGCTTCCACGCTGAAATCAACCAACAGGGCGGTAGCTGGGTGATCTCAGACGCCGGATCGATGAATGGCACGTTCGTCAACGGCATCCAGATCAAAAGCCAAGCATTGCACCCAGGCGATCGCGTGAGGCTCGGCACCTCGGAATTCACCTTCCAGCTTTCGTAAACGGCCTTGAAGCCTTTTGCCTCGTTTGGCCAAGGAACGCCCTAAGGAACGCCCGTGATCGATGTTGCCCTTCTCATAGCGCGTCTTCTGTTCGTCGCCCTGCTCTACCTGTTTTTGTTCGCCATTATGAAAACGGGCATCGGGCTTGTGCGCGGTCAGCGGAAGAAGGATCGCGCGTGGAACCTCACCGTCGAGCACGGCCCGAAGGAGCTTCGCGGCGTTTCGATCGTCGTACACGGGCCCATCA
>CANQTB010000027.1 GCA_947626665.1 uncultured Eggerthellaceae bacterium | reverse complement strand
TTTGGTGCCGATCGATTCCGAGCACGGGGCGATCTTCCAATGCCTTCTCGGTGAAAAAATTAATGAAGTGGCGCGCTTGTGGGTGACAGCTTCAGGCGGGCCGTTTCGCGGGCGATCAGCCGAAGAGCTTCAGTCAGTTACTCCCGAAGATGCGCTGAAACATCCCAATTGGTCGATGGGGGCGAAGATCACGATCGATTCGGCGACGATGATGAATAAAGGCCTTGAGGTAATCGAGGCGCACCATCTTTTCGCCCTGCCTTACGAAAAGATCAGTGTCGTCGTGCATCCCCAGAGCATTATTCATTCAATGGTCGAATTCATCGACGGCTCGGTGAAAGGCCACCTCGGTGTTGCCGATATGAGGATCCCGATCCAATTTGCCCTTTCCTATCCTGAGCGCTGGAACGCTCCGGCCCCAACACTTGATTTCTGCGAGCTTGCCGCACTGACGTTCGAGCCTCCCGATACCGAAACGTTTCGTTGCCTTGCCCTCGCTCGTGAGGCAGGGCAGGCGGGCGGAACGCTTCCCTGTGCAATGAATGCGGCGAACGAGGTGGCTGTTGCGGCGTTTCTCGATCGACGCTTGCGATTTTTGGATATTGCCTCCTGTGTTGAAGCGGTCATGGAAGCCCATGAGGCCTCTCCGGTTGAGGCCCTCGATCAACTTGAAGAAGTCGATCGATGGGCACGCGATCTTGCCAAGAGCTTTGTTCTGAAGCACCAGCCTCTTTAAAGGCTTCGGACGCGTTCGTCGATTTCGGCGTATGGGCGGCATTTTCATAAAAGGCTGCCCGATCGTAAAAGCTCTCGGTATTTTGGATGGCAACGTCATCTACGAGCCAATCCTTCGTATCAAAGCGGCGGCCTTGCGACTTCTCCGCAGGCGCTTGTGCGCAGCATGAATGCCAACGAGGCTTAAAGCAATAACGATCATGACGAGCGGCCAATACGCATGCAGAAGCTGCATGAGCGCATCTCCCGTTTGGGCAAGCGTCTTTCCCAACGAGGTGGGATAGCCGGGGTTCCAATCGTCTCCGCCCATGCCGTTATAGAAAGGCTCGTTGCTGTTTTGGGTCGGATCGATTTCGTCGCCGACGGTCACCTCGTTATCGTCGGTTGCTCTGCCGGTGTTATCCGCTGCCGCCCAGCTCTCATTGTGAACGACGGTGGGCTGCTCCACATCGTCGTGGAAGCGGACCTGATATTTCACATCGATCGCCTCGTCGCTCGAGAGGTCGCGTTCCGTTTCGAGTGTGAATCCGCAGAACCCTCCCGTCCCGTTCGCATGGTAGGTCACGCGTCCAGAGATCGCATTGCCCGATTCGTCAAATGCTTGCACCGACCCTTGAACAAGCTCAGCGATGTCGCGGATTGCCTCATCCAAATCGTCGCGGATAACCACGTTGCGCGCGGCCTCGTCGGTGTTCGAGTTCGTCACATGAAGGGTGTATTCGGCGATGTCGTTCGGCTGATAGGAAAAACGATCCGAACCCTTGTCGATAACGAGATCTGACTGATCGGCATCCGCGGGCCATGTTTCGTGGTCGTCGGTGACCTTCGGCGCGTTATCGGCCCAAGCAAAGGCAACGTTTCTCAAGACGTCGAAGCCGTTGTTTGTCAGATATTTCACCTGATAGCGCACGATGAGCTCATCTGAGGAGCTGAGGTTTTGGTGTGTGGTGAGAACGAATCCGATGTGGCTTTGCGCTTCGTTGTCGCGGTATTCAATATCGAAGCTCTCGATTTCTTCGCCCTTCCCATCAAAGAGCGCAAGCGAGCCGTCGACGATCTCTGCCGCGCCGGCTTTCGCCGTTGCCAAGTCGTCTTGGATGACAACGTTTTCCGCTACGGTTCCGGTGGCGAGGTTGCGCACCGTCAGCTCATAAGTGGCCACTTCGCCAACTTCGAAGGAACCATCGTCGGTCGAGGTCTTCGTCAGCGAGAGTTGCGGCCCGATGACGGTGACCTCCTCGGTGTCTTCCTGAGGGTATCCTTCGTCGCTTGTTGCCCGTGCGGTGTTCGTGATGCGATCGTTTTGCAAGGCCATATCATTGATCGCCGCTTCGTAATGCACCTTGAAATAATGGTGCTCGCTTACGCCTAAAGGATTCTGGGTTTCCTTCTCGATGCGCGTTCCCGCATCCCAGACGAAGTACTTCTCCGTATTCACCCAATAGCCCGTTTCGTCGTCGTAGACCTGAGCCATATCGATGGACCAGCGGTTCTCGCCAACGCTGCGATGCAGATCCACCTGATCGTGAATGTCCTGAGCACCTTCCTCCTTGTCGGTGATGACAAAGCTCCGTTCTAAGATGTCGCAGCCCTCGGTGATGAATTCGTCGGAAAGCGCGGTGTGACGAGCCACCGTTCCCGGCGTCTTGAGGCCAAAAAGCGTCACATCATACGAAGCGATCGAGCCGACCTGATAAGCGGCATCCGTCTTCTCCACTGCCTTGTCAAGGACAAATTCCGGCGTGTTGATCCAAACGCAGGGCTTCTCGGAAAGCTCGGTGTCGCCGGGCTGATTTTCGGCGGTGACGTTTGCTTGATTGTAGATTTCCCATCCATTGAGTTGCTCGCCGGCTTCAACGGTCCATGTGATCGTCACCGGGCAGGAGGCGGGAAGATAATCGATGTTAAGCTCCCACCCCCATCTTTCCTGCTCCGCATCGCGTATAGGCTCAAGCGTGCTGTGTATCGAGCGCGTCTCACCCTCATCGTGGATGGTGTCGTTCACGCCCGCCATGGGATAGAAGAGCTTCTTCGGTGAGCCCTTCTCGTCAAGCCCCGTTACGCGAACATCTCCGACGAGGGTAAAGCCTTCCGGCATATCCTCGTCTGCGATGCGGAGATTGTGGGCGAAGGTGCCGGGTGCGGTGTTTTCGACGACGACCGTGTAGGTGATCTTGTCGCTGACGCGGTATTCCTCACGTTGCTGCTCGCCGGTTTCCTGATAGTCGCTGTTTTGAACGGCAGACTCGCTCACCATCTTCTTGATGGTGATCACGGGGTCGTTGATATAGACTTCGCCATCGTCGGTGGCGGGGGTGGTTTTCGCTCCCGAAAGATCGTGCGGAATGTTTTCTGCCCAGAATCTCACGGTGTTGACGATTTCCTTCCCATTGCCGGCGTCGGTGGTCGTTGCATCGTATTCGAAGGTGATCTTTACGCCCACATCAAGCGCGTCGCCCGTGATCTGAAAACCGTTCTCCTGCTCCTTGATCACGAGTCCCTCTGCGCCGCTGGCCTTCACCGAGCCTTTGACGAGGCTCAGGCCTTGGGGCAGGGTGTCCTCGATCGTGAAGGAGCGCGCCCGCGTGCCGTCGACGACGTTTTCCGCAACACCGACGAAGTGCACGGTGGAATGGTCGTCGGGATGCTGGTCGTGGCTCAGATATTCGAAACCGGCGATCGCGCTCGCGAGTTTGTTAGTGAGATCGGCATGCTTTTCCACTTGTAGTTCGGGCGGAACAAGCTCGATGGCCACCTCGTTGCTTTCGCTTGTATGATCGCTGAATGTTGCGGAGGCCTTGTTCTTGAGCGTCAGGCCCGGGTCGGCGGGATAGTCGATGACCGTGGTGTCGATAAGTATCGTGTAGGTATGCCCGTACACCTCTTCTGCTGCGAGGTCGAATTGATAGGAAACGTGGTTTTCGCCAGCCGCGCTTTTCTGGCCGCTTGAAACTTCGGTGCCGTCTTCGCGCAAGACGGTGATCTTGTCAACGCGCAGCTCTTGGGGGATATCGTCCTCCACGAGGACTTTTGTATACTTGCCCAGCATCTCGTTGCGACCGGGAACTTCTTGGGTGAGGCTGAACTGCACGGTATCGCCAAGCTTATAGGGGTGCGAATCATCCACGTCTTTCACGAGCGCGGGCGGCTCCACGGCGCCGATCGTGCCGAAATAGGGCATGAAGTGAAACCACGATTCGGTGTCGACGACATCGAAGGTGAACTGATTCGAACCGTTTTTCACCCCGTAGAGCGTTATCGCGCGCTCCGATTCCCCGACATTTGCTTGGGAGTTGGGAATCTTTTGATAGAAGTAGTTGCTTACCTCGTCGGAGCTGCTGGTATCGCCATGGCGCGAGGGATAGACGGTTCCCGAGAAGCCGATGATGTCTCCCCATCTGCCAACGAGGCTTTCGGGCGTTAAGAAGATCTTCTCGTAGATATTTTCCGGCCTCGCCGCCTCGTTGCCCTCGTCGCGGCCATCGCTGGGATTTCTTACGCTGTTTCCGTCGTAATCGAGTGATTGAATGGTGAGAAAGGCCTGGGAAAGATCGACGCGGTCCTGCGGATTATCGCCATAGAAGAAGATCATGTCCACCTTGGCGTGCTCAACTCCGAGGAGCCAGAATCCGCCATCGAAGTTTGCCGCGAGCCTGATCTGCGGGTATGTCATGATCATCGCATCTTTGTGCCACGTATCGGGAACGTGTCCAACCAGCTCGCCAAGCTTCTTTCCCGCATACCAGTTCGCGCAGTTCTGCCAATAGTCGTCGGGCGCAAGGATGAAATTCGTAAACGAGACGCGGCATCCGATAGCGCGTCCCGTGAGTGGATCGGTTCCGATGTTGCGATAGGTGGCCGTGACGGCCATGGCGCGTGTGTCCGCGTCGGTCATGTCGACGACGTATTCCTCATGCATGCCCGCCTCCGGCGACAGCGTGAGGTCGACGTCGACCGGGCCGTGCCCGTTCGTGATCTGGATGTCGCTTGTGCGAAGCGTTGTCATGCCATTGAGAAGAATGCGGTTGCGTGCATGCATGTACGTATCTTCGATGCGCGCAACGACGGCATCGTCTGCCTCGGCGAGAGGATGGACGAGCCCGAACCCATGGAACGTGACGCCGCATATAACGCAAATCGTGCTGATCACGATGATGGCCGCAATGCAAAGAAGGGCCTTTCTCAGGGAAGCGCCAGAGCGCTCGGGCGTGGCGAGGTATGGATTTTCTCTCGTGTTGATTGCTAGGCGTTTTCCCATCGGTGCTTCCCCTTTCGTCAAGCACAAGGACCTACGCGCCTCTCTGGCGCATGATCACCACCATGAAAGAAAACCTTGCGGAAATGTCGCCATCGAGTCGGTCGCTTGTCTGATAAGTTGAAGGGCATTGCCGAAGATAAGTTGCCTGCGAAAGACCGACGATGTCGCCGAATTTTCCTTGTTTTGTCGCACGGAAGTCGCCTTGCCGTAGATAGCAGCCCTTGCACCGCCCTTGCACCGACCTTGCGCCGCCTTGCCGCAGACGTGTCGTTCGCACCGCTTTTGCGCCACTCATGCACCGTCCTTGAGCTGCCCTTGCCTCGAGCTGAGGAGGCATCGTGGCGCGGTTGTAGGTTTTTCCCGAAGGATGCGAAAAGCGCTTGCCAACTTCGTATAATGGCAACGAAAAACGAGGGGAAGAGCTTAAAGGAAAACGCATTGGGAAAGCTTCCGCTTTAGGAAAGACAGGCGAGGAAAGCTTCAGGGGAGCAGTTCATGAACGTAGTAATGATGATCATATGCGCCACGATCGTGTTGGGCGTGCTGGTCTTTATCCACGAGGGCGGGCATTTTCTTGCCGCGCGCGCCTTTGGTGTGCGCGTAACGGAATTCATGCTCGGCATGCCCGGACCGAAGATCAGTTTCAAGCGGGGTGAAACGCGTTTCGGCGTCACCTGTGTGCCACTCGGGGGCTATGCGAAAGTATGCGGCATGGAGGGCGGAGAGCTGAAACCGCATCTCGAGCAGGTTCTCGCATCCGTCTATCGACGTGGCACGGCGACGATGGAGGAAGTTGCCGCCGACTGCCATATCAGCGACGATGCGGCTTACGATGCGCTGGAAGAACTCGTTGAATGGGGCAGTATCGAGCCTCCGACGAAAGCGGATGAATACAACACGTACCGCACACCTGAAGTGAAGCCGACGAAGCGTCAGATTCGCAAGGCTCTCAAGCGGCAGCTACCGGTTCCCGAACCGACGAATCTCGGATCGCCGCGCGTGGTGGAAAACGCCCACGATCTCTACGTGAGCGAATACGACCAGCAGTATCGCTCCAAGCCCTTCTGGAAGCGCTCGATCATCCTGCTCGCGGGCATCACGGTGAACCTGCTCTTCGCGATCGCGGTTTTCATCTTCATCTTTTCCGTTATCGGGTTCGATATTCAAATGGCGGGAAGCGACGAGATTATTCACCGCACGCTGACGCCGATTCAAGCGATTCAAATGGGCTTCTACTATATCGCCGCCGTCTTCCAGGCAATCCTTGGGCTGTTTAATCCGGCAACGGCGGCCCAGACCGTTTCCGAGTCCACTTCGATCGTCGGCATCGCGGTTTTGAGTCAGCAATGGTTTGCCGCCGGCGTTGTTCCGGCGCTTGAGTTCACGGCGATGATCTCGGTTTCACTCGGCCTCATGAACCTGCTGCCGATTCCGCCGCTCGACGGAGGCCGTTTTGTGGTCGAGGTCTTCCAGAAGATCACGTCGAAGGTGGTGTCCACGCGTGCGATGAGCTACATGTCGGTAGCCGGCATGATCCTGTTCGTCGGGTTCTTCATCGTGATGCTCAATCAGGATATCCAGCGTATTCTCACGGGATTCTGGGGTTAGCCGGCATGGTGGAAGCGGCTCGAAAGCAATCCGTGCGCGAAGCAGAGGAAAACTGCGACAGCGCTCGAACTCAAATTGGGCGGCAAGCGATGGGCGGCAGGCCCCAAACCCGTCAGGTGCATGTTGGCGATGTGGCACTTGGCGGGGGAGCGCCGGTGATCGTGCAATCGATGCTTTCGGCACCGCCCGACGATGCACAGGCAAATCTCGCTCAGATCGACCGCCTTGCCGATGCGGGCTGCGAGGTGGTTCGCATGGCGATTCCCTCGAAAAAGCACCTGCCTGTTTTTGGCGAGGTTTGCGAGGCGTCGCCTCTTCCCGTGGTCGCCGACGTTCATTTCGACGCCGCGATCGCTCTTGGAGCGATCGAGGCCGGTGCGGCGAAGCTGCGCATCAATCCCGGCAACATCGGCGGCCTGGAAGCCACGCTTCCCATCCTTGAAGCAGCACATCATGCGGGTATTCCGATACGCATCGGCGTGAACGCGGGATCGCTCGATGACGCTTACGCGGCGCGTGCCGATCTCACGCTTCCCGAAAAGCTTGCAGCCTCGGCGGCCGATTACGTGGATTTTTTCGAGGCCAATGGCTTCTTCGATATCGTCGTCTCCGCGAAGGCGCACGACGTGATGACCACGGTGGAGACCTATCGCCTGCTTGCGAATCTCCTCCCGCACACCCCGCTTCATATCGGCGTCACCGAGGCGGGCACCACGTTCCAAGGTCTCATCAAATCGGCATCTGGCCTCGGGATTCTTCTTGCGGAGGGCATCGGTGACACCCTGCGCATCTCGCTTACGGACGAGCCGGAGGCCGAGGTGCGTGCGGCATGGACGCTTCTTGCGGCGCTTAATCTGAGACGCCGTCTGCCCGAGCTCATCAGCTGCCCGACGTGCGGCAGATGCCAAGTGAATTTGATGGCGCTCGCCCGCGAGGTGGAAAGCCGCCTCGCCGCGCTCAATAAGCCAGTGAAGGTGGCGGTCATGGGATGCGTCGTGAACGGCCCGGGCGAAGCCGCCGATGCCGATATCGGCGTTGCATGCGGGAAAGGCTCCGGTGTTGTCTTCCGTCATGGTACAATCGTGCGAAAAGTCGCCGAGAGCGACATCGTTAATGCCCTGATGGAGGAATTAGAAAACCTATGAGCGAGCTACTCCGATTAAGCAACGTCTACGCACCCACCCTCAAAGAAGTTCCGACCGAAGCAGAGATTGCGAGCCATCGTCTGCTTCTGCGCGCCGGAATGCTGCGCAAGCAAGCAACGGGCCTTTACGCATGGCTTCCGCTTGGCTATCGCGTTATTCGGAAAATCGAGAACATCGTTCGCGAGGAAATGAACGCCATCGGCTCGCAAGAGATCCTCATGCCCTTCGTGCAGCCGGCGGAGCTCTGGGAAGAGAGCGGTCGGTGGGAGAAATACGGCCCCGAGCTTCTGCGCTTCGAGGATCGCCATGGGCATCCCTATTGCCTCGGGCCGACGCACGAGGAGCTTATCACGGCGCTCGTGCGCAGTGAGCTGCGCTCGTATAAGGAACTGCCTTGCTCGCTCTATCAGATCCAGGTGAAGTTCCGCGACGAGATACGTCCGCGCTTCGGCGTGATGCGCAGCCGCGAGTTCATCATGAAGGACGCCTACAGTTTCCACGCCACGTACGAATCGTTGCAGGAAACCTACGATGACATGAGCGGCGCCTATGGGCGCATCTGCGACCGCTGCGGACTCATCTGGCGACCCGTCGAAGCCGATTCGGGTCAGATCGGCGGCAAGGTGACCTGCGAATTTATGGCGCTTGCCGATGCCGGCGAGGCCGAGATCGTCCATTGCTCCTGTGGCTATGCGGCCGATGTGGAGGCGGGGCGCGGCGTCGCCCATCCGCTCGTCCATGAGGTCGATCAGATGGAGAAGATCTCGACGCCGGGCATTCATACCATCGAGGATCTTGCGAATTTCCTCAACATCCCCGAGGCGGCGACGGTGAAGGCGCTCTCCGCGAAAGACGGCGCGGGCAACCTCGTCGTGCTCTTCATCCCCGGTGACCACGAGCTCAACGAGATCAAGGCAGCCGGCGCTATTGAGGGCTTCGAGCTTCTGACCGATGAGGAGATGCTCGCCTTCGGCCTGCACAAGGGCTCGATGGGGCCGGTCGGCCTGCCAAAGGAAGCGAAAGTGTATGCCGACGAGTCCCTTAAGGAAATCGATCGTTGGGTGGTCGGCGCCAACGAAGAGGGCTTCCATTTTGTCGGCGCAGCTCTCGGGCGCGATTTCGAGGTGGACGAATGGGCCGATCTCGTTGTCGTGAAGCCCGGCGATGGCTGCCCGCAATGCGGCAAGCCGTTGGAGGGCGCACGCGGCATCGAGGTCTCTCAGGTGTTCCAGCTGGGCGACACCTACTCCAAGGCGCTCGGCGCCACCTTCATGGATGAGGACGGGAAGGAAAAGCCCTTCATCATGGGGTGCTACGGCGTGGGCGTCTCGCGTACGCTTGCGGCGATCGTCGAGCAGCACAACGACGAGCACGGCATCATCTGGCCCGCTTCGGTGGCACCGGCAGAGGTCTGCGTTGTCGTTTTAGCGAAGGCGGGAAGCGAGGATGCGCAAACCGCCGAGCGTTTGGCCGAAGAGCTTGCCGAATCTGGCATCGAGGTGGCAATCGATGATCGCGATGAGCGCGCGGGCGTGAAGTTCGCCGATGCCGATCTAATCGGTTGGCCGGTGCAGGTGGTCATTGGGTCGCGCGGCTTGGCGAAGGGGACCGTCGAGATCAAGCGCCGTGCGACAGGCGAGAAAACCGAAGTTGCCATCGAGGCGCTCGTGCCTGAGGCAAAGGCAATTCTCGCCACCTGCTAAGCGAGGCGGTGCGCTTTGTTGCGCAGGTGACGGGGACCAGCGGGAATTCGCGCGAAAGCAAGTTTTCCATGGCGCAAGATCGGCGGAATAACAACACCTTTCTCATGGCCTTGGCCATTGTCGTTATAGCCGTGTATTCCATCGGGCTTTATCAGCGTTCCTACGATAACGACATCTGGTTTATCCTCGCGAGTGGCGAATATATCGTCGAACATGGCTTTCCGCAGACGAATCCCTTCACGATCATTCCCGACATGGGCATCGTCATCCAGCAGTGGCTGCCCGATGTGATCGCATGGGGCATCTATCAGTCGTCGGGGTTTGTGGGGCTGGGCCTGTGGCTTATCGTCTGCGTCGCCGCTCTCATGGCATCGCTCTATCGCTTAGGGCGGGTGATCAGGCGGAACAGAAGCGGCGGCGAGATAGTTCTTGGGGCAGTCATCATCGCCTTGCCCTGCTTGGCTGCCTATCTTTCCGTGAGGCCGCACGTCTACACGATGATCGCGTTCACCTGGGTTCTCTTCTTGCTCGAGCGGTACCGCCAAACAGGTCGGCGCATCTTTCTCTGCGCTCTTCCCGCGCTCGTCTGCGTTCATGTGAACTTTCATGCCGCCATGGCACCGTTCGATTGCGCGATTGTGGCGTGCTACCTTATTCCCAACTTCCTTGCCGGCATACACCGTAAAGGCAAGCTCATGGGAGTCGCTTTCGACGCCGCGCGCTACCCGAGGCTTCCCCTGCTCCTCTGTCTTATCGCTTGCGTGGCAGTGCTCTTCATCAATCCCTACGGGTGGAAGGGTGCGGCATATCTGCTGCTCAGCCTCGAGGCGCCGGCTTACGGCAACTACATCTCCGAGATGGGCCACCTTGACGTGTGGTGCGACTACGGGTTTTCCGCCGTCATCTGCTTCGCGCTCGGCATGATTGCGATCGGCCGGCTTGGCGCTCGGCGTATCAATCTGCCGCTCACGATCCTGTTCGTCGTCTGCTCCTATCTTGGGTTTGCCGCCATCCGCAACGTGTGGCTCATTGCGTTTTTCGCCTTTCCGCTCATCATGTGTGCAACGCGCGATGTCTCGCTTTCTTTCGAGCGGCTTACCTCGCTCGTGGGCCGCATCTTTGCGCAGTATCAGACAATGATGGCGGCCATCGTGCTGGCGGGAACGGGCGTGGTTGTCGCGGTGGGCTTTGTGAGCGTAACCGACAAGGTCGTCGAGCCTTATAGCGATGGAAAATCGACGCCGGTGGTGGCGGTGGAGTTTCTCGATACGCTTGATATCGATAAAGAGCAGACGAAGCTCTTCAATTTCTTCAATGCCGGCGGGTTCCTCGAATTCCATGGCTACAAGGTATTCATCGATGCGCGGCCCGAGCTATTCAACGAGCCGATAACCGGCATCGATCGCCAGTACTACTACGATTTCGTCGACTTTGCCAAGGGCAATACCTCGCCCGAGAGCGTGGTGAAGGAATTCGATTTCGACTATATGGTGGTGGACACGAAAACCGCCATGAGCACCTACCTCAAAGGTGCCGACGAATACGAGATTCTCATAAGCGGAAACGGCTACGACCTCTGGGGAAAAGCGAAAGCTCCAAGCAACTAAAAGCTGCAAGCAACTAAAAGCTGCAAAATCGTACGAAACCTGGCAAATAAAGCTCAACTATGTGTGGCAACTATGCGGCGCGGTGTTATTCGTAACATTTAAAAGTTAAGGCCGATTTCACGAAAAGAAATGCAGATCATGTGCTAAGATATGTGTCAAGTACTTTCTCGATACTTGTTCGCATGCCGAAGAGCGAACTGAACAAAGACAGCGACCCGCAAGGGTCGCTGTGCTTTTTTGGGAAAAGCACCAGTAGTCGTACGTCGTGCTTTGGGGGTTATAGAGGATCGTCCATGCCAGTCAATATGCAGCAGATTTCCAAAGAGCTATTCACGTTTCAAATCGTGCTTCCGAACAATCCGCTTAAGTGGTTGAATTGCTACGTCATTCGCCCACAAGAGGGTAGATGCCTGCTCATCGATACGGGCTTTCATTGTGAAGAAAGCATCGCGGCACTTCTTGAAGGTATCGAGGAGCTGAATCTCGATCTTGCAAACACCGATGTTCTCATCACGCACCTTCATGCGGACCACAGCGGGAATGCGTCGCTTCTGGAAGGCAAAGGCGCCACTATTTTGATGCCGCAGGTTGATTACGAACGCCTCAACGACGCGAAGCCCGAAAGGGGCGATGCCTCCTACTTCGTCACCCACGGCATATCGGAGGAAAACTTCTTGGCGATGTTCGATGGCAATCCCATCAACCGCTATATCACTGACGATTTCAGCGCAAGGCTGCTTCACGAAGGCGATGTGCTGCATTATGGAACATTTGCCCTAGAGGTGATCTGCGTGCCCGGCCATACGGAGGGCAATATCATGCTCTATGACCGCAAGAAGCAGCTGATGTTCACAGGCGACCACGTTCTCTTCGATATCACACCGAACATCTCGGCATGGTTTAGTGATCGGGATGTTTTGCGCGACTATCTTGAAAGCCTCGAGAAAGTGGAGGGTCTGCCGGTAAGGCTCGCGCTTCCCGCTCATCGCCATGTTGGTTCGCAGACGTTTGCGGAGCGCATTCAAGCGCTGAAAGAGCATCATAGGGCGCGCCTTGCCGAAACCCAACGTGTTGTTGAGCAGCATTCCGGCGCAACCGCGTTTGAGACGGCGGGATACTGCACATGGAGGATCAAGGCGAAAAGCTGGGCCGACTTTCCTCCAACGCAGAAATGGTTCGCAATAGGGGAGGCGCTTGCCCATCTGAGATATCTGGTGAACGATGGCAGCATTGTCATGCGACACGAGAACGGTCAAGACCATTACTATCCGGTCGCATGATGAATATGGCAATGTAATGCGCGCAATGAATGCAGGTTGTTGTACCGGGCAATGTAACGCATCGGCATACGATTGGCTGCGGTGAAAATCTGCGCGTGCTTTTCTGCTATGCTTGCGAAAACCTCTCGACAACCCCGAGCGATAAGGAGGACTTCAATGTCTGACGAGAACACGGCCAACGTGACAAATCCCGAGAACGCAGCACCTGCCACGGGCGCAAACGCAGCGAGCGAGGCAAATCCTGCGGCTGCGCCGAACACCGATCAGCAAAGCGCCCAACCGCAGGTGACGATCCCTTCCCCCGAAGAGGTCGTGAACGGGTTTAAGAATATTTTCCTTGCCGGCATCGGTGCCCTGAGCATTGGCGCTGACAAGTCGAAAGACCTCATCAACCAGCTTGCCGCTCGCGGTGAAATCACTGTCGACCAAGGCAAGCAGCTCACCGAGGAGCTTGCCAACAAAGCGGGCACGGTTGCGGGCAACATCCATGACGACATGCTGGGCGCCTATATCAAATCGATGAAGCCCGAGGATCGCGCAAGCTTCGTGCAGAAGGTCACCGATATGGCGACAGCGGCCGACGCCGCAAGCACGCCTGCGAGCGCTTCTTCCCATGCTGCTCAGGCAGAGGTTGTCGCGGCAAGCGTGGAAGTGCAAGAGAAGGCCGAATAACCCGCGTTTTTTCAAAAAGATTTTTCGACGATATCGCAATGAAGTAGAGTGCCATGGCTGATTATATCGAGGGGAAGCGCCCCATCATTGAGGCGCTTCTTTCGGAAACACCCGTAAAGGCGGTTTTTCTTGCCGACAATCTTCGCCGCGATGATGCGGTTGCCGAAATCCAACGGGCGGCGGTGAAGCGCGGTGTGCCGGTGCGCTTTATGCCGCGTGCTCGGCTCGATACGATGTCCTCCTCAGGTGCCCATTTTGGGGCCGTTGCCGAGGTGGAGCCTTATCATTATGTGAATATCGCGCAGATCGAAAAACGTGCCGAGGAATTTGCCGCCTTGCATGAGGGCCGTGCGCTTATCGTGGTCCTTGACCATATAACCGATGCAGGCAATCTCGGTGCGATCATCCGAAGCGCCGAGGCGGTGGGAGCTTCGGGCGTCGTGATCCCCCAGAAGCGCGCTGCGGGTGTGACGTCGGTGACGTACAAGACCTCAGCGGGAGCTGTTGCGCATCTTCCCGTCGCGCAGGTGGCAAATCTCACGCAGGCGCTGCAGCGCCTCAAGGATGAGGGCTTTTGGTGTGTTGCGGCGACTGAGCATGCCGATCAGGTGGTGTGGGACTGCGATTTACAGGGCAAGATCGTCATTGTCATGGGAAGCGAAGGAGAAGGAGTCAGCCGGCTTGTGCGAGAATCCTGCGATTTCACCGTTGCGCTTCCTCAGCTGGGGAAGGTCTCATCGCTCAATGTGGCGCAGGCCGCGACCGCGCTGTTCTATGAATGGCTGCGGCAGAACACGCAATCCGCACAAAAGGTGAACGCGATAACGGAAGGCGCCGTGTCGTAAGATGAAGCGGGGCAAGGGGCTTCTTCTCGTCGACGGATACAACGTCTTGCGCTCGGGCAGCCGCTATCAGCCCGCGACGTTTCCCGACTACACGACCGACTATTTCAATCAAGCACGCGAACGCCTCATCAACGATGTTGCGCGCTATGCGGGCACGAACCTTCGGGCGACCATCGTCTTCGATGCGGCGCAACGGCCTGAATCGGCCGGCCAAGAACAGCGCGTGGGAAACGTTCGCGTGATATTCTCGGCAACGGGGCAGAGCGCCGATAAGGTGATCGAGCGCCTTGCTCGTGTCGCTCGTGAGCAGAACATCGAGACGATGGTCATTACGAGCGACGCTTCCATCCAAGACACCGTGTTTGGCGGAGGAGTTGATCGCATGAGCGCCGAGGGCTTCTCGCGGGAGATGGCGGCCTACGACGAAGATTCGAAGCTCGACAATTCTCCTGAAATCGCTTTCAAGCGCACGGTAGCGGATCGCATTGATCCCCGTGTCCGCGAGAAGCTGATCAAGCTGCGCGATTCCTCTTCTTAAACATATGGCTTCACGTAGCCCAAGCCCTCATCGTCCATCTGGTCGTAGGGGACGAAGCGCAGGGCGGAGCCGTTGATGCAATAGCGCAAGCCGCCGGTTTCGGCGGGCCCATCATCGAACACGTGCCCCAAATGGCTATCACCCGCGCTGCTCCGAACCTCGGTGCGCTGCATGAGAAGCGAATTGTCGGCGTGCTCGGTGACGACGCTCTCGGCGACGGGCTTGGAGAATGCCGGCCAACCGCAGCCGGAGTCGAACTTGTCCTTCGATGAGAACAGCGGCTCGCCGGTGACAACGTCCACATAGATTCCCCGCTCGAAGGTGCGGTCGTAGGGGTGTGTGAAGGGGCGCTCGGTGGCCGCGTGCTGCGTCACCTCGTATTCCTCGGGGCTCAAGTCCTCGCGCAGCGCCTCGTCGTCGGGCTTCTCGTAGCCCCGTGCAGCGATCGCGAAATCGAGCCGGTGCTCGGCGATGAAGTCATCGGCGTCTTTGAGGTTCACATGGCAATAGCCGAATGGGTTGTTCGCCAGATAGTCTTGATGGTATTCCTCTGCCGGATAAAAGTTCTCAAGCGGTTTCGCCTCGATGGCAAGCGGCCTTCCCACCTGCGATCTCAGTTTCAAAAGTGCTGCCTCAACGACGGGCCTGTCCGCCTCGTCGGTCCAATAGATGCCGGTGCGGTATTGTGTGCCACGGTCGTTGCCCTGGCGGTTCACGCTCGTGGGGTCGATCGTGCGAAAATACGCTTCAAGCAGAAGGGGAAGGGTGATCACGCTGTCTTCGTAAGACACCTTCACCGTTTCGGCCGCATGTATCTCCCCTGAGCACACCTGCTCGTAGGTCGGGTCCTCGATGAGGGAGTTCGCATAGCCCACCTCGGTCCGCAGGATGCCGGGAAGCTTGCGAACGTATGCCTCGGTTCCCCAAAAGCAACCGCCTGCCAGATAGATCTCCCGTTCGTCCATAACGCCCTCCATTTCACCAGACAGCCGTGTCAAACGCATCAAATGCACGAAGCGTGCCAAACGCACCTTACATATCAAACGCACGAAACGCAGCAAACGCACCAAGCGCGTCTCACGCACCAGGCGCACCTCATGCAGCAAACGCGCAAACATCGGCACAGTATAGTGGGGAAGGACTAAAGCGCGGCCTGGCCTTTCAGAAGCGTCAGCAGATCGTGGATGTTCAGCGGCTTTGGTAGATGAGCCGTCATCCCGTTGGCAAGGGCCTTTTTCTGATCCTCCTCAAGCGCATCGGCCGTTGTGGCGATGATGGGAATCGTCTTCGCATCATCGCGGCTGAAGGCGCGAATCTCGCGCGTGGCGTCGTAGCCGTTTTTGCGCGGCATGCGCACATCCATCAGGATGAACTGATAATAGTTCTCGGGGGAGTTTTCGAACGTTTCCACGGCGTCTACGCCGTCTTCGGCCTCTTCAACGATGAAGCCGTGTTCGCGCAGAAGCTCGCCGACGATCTCGCGTGAAAGCATATCGTCGTCGACGATGAGCACGCGCTGCGAAGCACCGTTAAGCGATACGTCGAGAGGCGTCGTCGCGGCGTGCGGACTCGCACCTCGCGTATTCTTGGTGACGTTGTGGATGCGGAACGTGAATTCGAGGGTGAAGCGTGTGCCGCGCCCGACCTCGCTTTCAACGTTAATCGTGCCGCCCATCATCTCGACGAGGTTTTTCGTGATCGTCATGCCAAGCCCCGTGCCCTCGATATTTTCGTGGGGCAGCACCTCGCGCTCAAACGGCAGCCAGAGCTTCTTCAAAAACGCCGGACTCATGCCGCGGCCGCTGTCGTCAAAGGTGA